>NZ_JABXKN010000015.1:0-166896 GCF_017115065.1 Nostoc sp. JL23 | reverse complement strand
TTTGACTTACTCAAACCCCAGTTTGCTTTCTCATTTTGGTGTTTTCCGCAAGTAATCAAGCATATTAAGAAAGCAATATGCTTGATTGCTGACTTATACCAGTAATTCTCACAGTTATGACAACTATTCCTTTAACATTACTTTTCTCTATCTTCATCTAATGCTTCTTGGATTGCACGACGGCAAAACTCTTATGATCTTTGTTTAATTGCTTCTTTATTCATTGTTTTGCCTCCTCTGCATCCCCGACATCCCCCTTTTTCGTGTTGCACCCTCCTATTACTCTATCCCCGACATCTACAAAAATATGGAGGATCATTTTCAGAGTATTAAAATAAATAAGGTGTGACTTCTTGGTGTGAGAATATCTTGAGCATGGTGACAAAGTATAAAAATATGCTCATATCTCTATTTAAGTATTGCTCAATGGGTTTTGATCATATATCGAGCATTTTGACAACTATAAACGCTGTAACTATTCAATTTAGGTATTTGTATGTTTCTGGTAACTGGAGCAACGGGAGGAATTGGTCGCAGAGTTGTGCGACTCCTACGACAACGAGAACAATCTGTGCGGGCATTTGTCCGCCTTACCTCGCGCTATAGCGAGTTAGAACACCGAGGTTCAGAAATCTTCATCGGTGACTTGCTAGAACAAAAAGATATCCAGAAAGCTAGTCAGGGTGTGCGGTATATTATCAGCGCCCACGGTTCTGATAGCGATGCCCTATCTTTAGATTACCGTACCAATATTGAACTCATCGACCAAGCAAAAGCCAATGGCGTAGAGCATTTTGTCTTCATTTCTGTACTGGGAGCCGATCGCGGTTATGAAGATGCTCCCGTTTTTAAAGCTAAACGAGCAGTAGAGCGATATTTGGCAGCTAGTGGCTTAAATTACACTATTTTACGCCCATCTGGATTAGCATCTAACTTGCTGCCACTGGTAGAAAGATTTCGGGAAACGGGATTATATCTGCTTGTTGGCGATCGCAAAAACCGTACCTCAATTGTCAGTACTGATGATTTGGCAAAGATAGTTGTGGATTCTGTGACAGTTGAAGGCGCTCGTAACCAGATTTTACCCGTCGGAGGACCAGAGATTTTATTACGAGAAGATATTCCCCGGATTTTTGGTCGGATTTTCGCCAAAGAACCAGTAATAATTAACTCACCTCTATTTGTCATTGATGGGTTACAGGGTGCATTGGGTTTATTTAATCCCAAAATCCAAAAAGCTTTGGGAACTTATCGCACATTGCTAGCAAATGAATTTTTCTGCACAAAAGATGAAATTGCCAATTTAGAGGCGATTTTTAACTTCCAATTGGAGACATTAGAAAGTTTTTTGCGGCGCTATTTAGCAGTTTGAATTAAACATCAGTCATTAGTCATTAGTCATTTGTCATTAGTGAATAACAAAGGACAAATGACTAATGACAAAGGACAAAGGATAAAGGACACAAATGAAATCTTCTCTAGCTGCAAATGCTGCTCAAGCACGTCAGACCAAAGAGCGATTCGCCCAACCGGAGGAACAACTTACTTATGAGTTGGGGAAGGCGGTACAGGAATTGCCGCCCCTGTACACTAGATTATTAGCGGGAACGATGAGCGCCATCGTATTTGGGACGATCGCCTGGGCGTACTTCTCGCAAATCGATGAAGTAGCAACAGCACCAGGGGAATTAATTGCCTCCGCACAGGTAAGACCGGTGACATCCTTGGGTGGAGGGTCAATTGTCGCCGTCAAAGTTCAAGAAGGCGATCGCGTTACTAAAGGTCAAGTTCTGATTCAAAAAGATCCAGACTTACAAATAACCGATGTTTCCCGCCTAGCCAAATCTACTAGATTGATTCAAGACGATTTACAGCGTTTGGATGCAGAACGTATTGGAGGCAAAACTACTGGGACGAAAGTGCAAGATGAACTTTTAAGCTCCCGCCTGCAAGACTTCCAAGCTCGTCAAGCAGCGGCGGAAGCAGAAGCAAATCGCCAAATAGCACTCATAGATCAAGCTAAAGTCCGCTTGAGCAGGTTGCAAGATAACTTAGTTAATGCTAAAAGTAGCTTTGGGAATGCTCAAACCAACCTTGTCAATGCAGATAGCATCCGAATTAAAATTGAAAGTAATTTAGCCCTGGCTCAAGAAAGGGAAAAAAGCCTACGTACTCTAATTACTCCTGGCGCTGTGCCTCGTGTCGATTATCTGGATGCCCAAGAAAGATTAACTCGTGCAAAGACAGAAATCACCAGAGCGCAAGATGAAGTCATCAACGCCCAGAATAGAATCACAGAAGCTCAAGATAAAGTCACATCATTAGAAAAAGATATTGCTGCTCAAGTCCAGGAAATTCGCCAAGCACAACAAGCTTACAACGCTGCACGCAGTCAGTCCCAGCGTGTAGCATCAGAACGCCAAAGCGAAATTTTGACGCAGTTTAATAAGCGTAAAGAAGAACTAACAACTGTTCAAGGTCAATTAGAGCAGGCGAGGAAGCAACAAGCTTTAGAAACGATTGAAGCTCCCGTAGCCGGTACAATTTATAAAGTCAAAGCCACCAAGGGGCCAGTTCAATCAGGTGAAGAATTGCTGTCAATTTTGCCGGAAGGGGAAGAAATGCTTCTAGAGGTAAAAGTTCTTAACCGCGATATTGGGTTTATTCGTCAGGGAATGAAGGCAAAAGTGAAAATGGCGACTTTTCCCTTCCAAGAATTTGGCATTGTGGATGGCGAAGTTATGCAAGTCAGTCCAAATGCAATTGCTGATAAAGAATTGGGTTTAGTTTTTCCGACGAGAATTAAGCTAAATAGACACGCAGTGAATGTTCGAGGTCAAGAAGTAGAATTTACACCAGGCATGGCTGCTACAGGTGAAATTGTCACTCGGAAAAAGTCAATTTTGACATTCATCACTGAGCCTGTAACACGGCGGTTCAATGAGGCATTTTCCGTTAGGTAGGAAAGTCTGTTAGATTAGCCACAAGTAAGGGTTTAGCATTGTTAAACCCCTACATTTATTCACGACAGATAGCAGGTTGGTTGATTTTCTTAACCGAGCAATATTGAACTAAACTGCTAATCGCTATAATTTTCAAGCCATAGCCAAGAATTTTCTATATTGATCTATTTGTTTTTGCATTTCCTCTAGTAGTTTGCCAAAATCAAGGTTATTCTCATCCTGATTTGCTATTCATATTGATGTTGCCTAGAATCTTCTCATAGTTTTTAAATTGCTACCATAATTCTGGATTTGTTAATATGTTATTACCTTCGGCTGATATCAGATATTTTGTGGTTTCTGTAATTGCTTGACCAATCACAGGGTTAAAATCAGAATCATTCCAACTAGCAATATTTTCTGGTGTTAGATATCTTGTGGTTTCTGTAATTGCCTGACCGATTAGAGAACCAAAATTGGAATTGTTAAAACTAGAGTTTGTAGTTTGTGTGTTATTTCCTGCGGTTTCCGCAATCACCCGACTCGCTAGAGAACTGACATTAGAAATTTTAAAACTAGAGCTTGTAGTTTGTGTACTATTTCCTGCGGTTTCTGTGACAATCTGACGTACTTGGGCATCAGTCAGGTTGGAGTTAGCACTAAGCATCAGGGCAACGATACCAGCAACGTGGGGAGCAGCCATAGATGTGCCGCTATAAGTTGCATACTGATTATTCGGAACTGATGAATAAACCTTGACTCCTGGAGCTGTGACGTAAGCGATTTGATTCGTTCCAGAGCGGTTAGAGAAGTCGGCCAAATTATTATTTTTATCTACTGCCCCAACAGCAATTCCCGACTTGGATGCATAGCGGGCGGGATAGTCTGGTGAAGAGTCACCATCATTACCTGCTGCCATGACTACAATTACTCCTTTACTGCTGGCATAGTTAATGGCTGACTCTAAAGTGCGATTAGAAGATGCGCCTCCTAAACTGAGGTTAATCACATTAGCTCCATTATCTACAGCGTAGCGAATACCTTTAGATATGGAACTATAGGAACCAGAGCCAGAGCTATCTAAAGCTTTGACAGGCATAATCTTGGCATCGTAGGCAATACCAGTGACACCGTAGTTATTATTTTCTCCTGCGATCGTGCCAGAAACATGAGTACCATGACCGTTGTCATCTAGGGTGTTGTTGTTTTGATCGGCGAAGTTCCAGCCGTAATTATCATCAATATAGCCATTTCCATCATCATCTATACCATTACCCGCAATTTCCTTGGTATTCGTCCAGATATTATTTGTTAAATCTTCGTGGTTATAGTCAACTCCAGTATCCACAACAGCGACAACAACGCCTTTACCTGTGTATCCATGTGCCCAAACTTCCGGTGCTTTAACCAGGTCTGCTCCCCAATTATTGCCACCAAGATCGGGAACATCAGCAAAGGTATTCTGACCAATAGCTCTAGCCACTGCTGCTGCTCCATTAATCAAGCCATAGCCATTTGTGGAGTTATAATTTTGAGTGCTAAAAGTCTTAGTAGTAGCGTTATTGCTATTTTCAGATTCATCGTTATTTAGCAACTTCACATCAGCATCGGCTGAGTTATAGCTACTACGTCTGCTGAAGTTGAGGCTGTAGTTATCTTTTGTATTAAAGCTATTTAATGAGGAGATTGAAGTGGCATTTAGCTGTTTCTTTGACAATATATTGTTATTAACATCATTAATGTGCATAAATTTTTTCTCAAAGATAGCAACCGTTTTTTGACAGCTTGAAGCCTTGAAACCTTTATAATAAGAAGATTTCAATGGATGAATCAAACTTCATTCTCAATAATTACTATGGAATCTAATAACAAAATGCTAATTTTATTACCAAAAAACATTATGATAATTACGGTTTTTATTAAGAGTAACTTTATCAAGTAAATATTAAATATTTAAGGTGTATTAATTGATGCTAATGCATAAATGATACTAGGACGTTATGACTCCTTTTATTACTCTTATAACTACTGCGATCGCTAGCTATAAAAATATTTATATTACTTAGACTGGAGCAAGGGTAATTATTGAAATCAGCCAAAGTAAAATGGCGAACGGAGTTATGCTCCATTCGCCAAAGGCTATCCTTAAGCCCCTTTGCAAACGTCGATTTTTATGTAGCCACAAGCTTTGAATTAGTTAAATCTATTAAATGTTTGCTTGCTGCCGTTGATATAGTGACCAATACAAACCCTTTTGTTGCAACAATTGTGAGTGAGTACCACGTTCGGCAATCACGCCTTGCTCCAAAACCAAAATCAAGTCGGCACGTTTGAGGGGAGCAAAGCGGTGAGCAATCAGGAACACGGTACGGTTGGTGGAAATTTTTTGCAGGTTTTGCAGCACTTGTTGTTCAGTTTCACTATCCAAGGCACTAGTAGCTTCATCCAAAACTAAAATCGGCGCTTGGGAAAGAAATAGCCTTGCCAGAGCAATGCGTTGTCTCTGTCCACCAGATAAAGCTGTACCGCGTTCACCAACATTGGTTTCGTAACCGTAGGGTAATTGACTAATGAAGTCGTGAGCCACGGCTAATCTTGCCGCCTCTACAACTTGCTCTGCGGTAATGTCGGGACTACCGAGAGTGATATTTTCCAAAATAGAACCGTTAAATAAAAAGTCTTCTTGGAGAACTACACTAACTTGTTGCCGTAGTGAGGCTAAATCGGCACTTTTTATATCAAAACCATCAATCAGGATGCGTCCTGATTCAATTTGATAGAGGCGTTGCAATAGCTTAGATAGGGTACTTTTCCCAGAACCGCTACGTCCGACAATGCCAACAAACTGCCCTGGTTCAGCACTGAAAGAGATTCCCCGCAGAATTGCTTCAAAGTTCGGGCGGTAGCGGAAAAATACTTGCTCGAAGGTGATTTGTCCTTTCAGGGGTGGCAAAACTAAGCCAGTTCCCAGTTCAGCTTCTGGGGAGACGTTAAGAATATCACCAATGCGATCTACAGAAAGTAGCACTTGTTGAAGGTTTTGCCACAACTGTACTAAGCGCAAAAGCGGGCCTGTGACTCTACCAGACAACATTTGAAATGCAACTAGCTGTCCAATTGTGAGCTTTTGTTCGATAACTAACTTGGCACCAAACCAGAGAATCAGCATGGTGGACAAATTGGTGAGAAAATCACCAATGTTGCTGCTGATATTGGAGGTGGTAGAGGCTTTAAAACCTGTGCGAATGAAGCGGGCAAATAACCCTTCCCAGCGATCGCGGGCTACTGGTTCGGCTGCGTGGGCTTTAACAGAGTGAATTCCGGTGATTGTCTCTACTAGAAACGATTGACTATCGGCACTCCGGTTAAAGGTTTCGTTAAGCCAGTTACGCAGAATTGGTGTTGCAACTATCGTTAATGTGGCAAATAGTGGCAGTACTGCTAAGGCTACAAAGGTGAGTGGGACGTTATAGTAAAACATCAATGCCAGGTAGACCACAGCAAAGATGCTATCTAGAATTACAGTTAATGCTGTACCTGTGAGAAACTGACGAATTTGTTCGAGTTCCTGGACTCTTGCTACTGTGTCTCCGACGCGGCGCGACTCAAAATAAGCCAAAGGCAGACGCATCAGATGGCGAAATAGCTGTGCTGATAAACTCAAATCCAGACGACGAGCTGTATGGGTAAAGATGAATAGGCGCAGAATACCCAGTATGGACTCAAATATGGCTACGCATAAAAGTGCCAGCGCCATCACATCCAGAGTTGGCAAACTCCCCTGCACCATCACTTTATCAATGACGACTTGGGTAATTAACGGTGTTGTTAACCCCAAAAGTTGCAAGGTAAAAGATGCTAACAATACTTCTGTGAGCAATCCTTTATACTTCCAAACTGCTGGGGTAAACCAACTGAGGTTAAATTTTTCTTGCTGGGATATGAGTTCTACTTGCCACAATTGTCCATCCCAAGACACCTCAACTACAGATTGCGGCAAGCTTTCACAAGTCCGTTCGGGATTTAGAGGGTTAGCGATAATTAAGCGATCGCCTTTAACTCCATAAGCCACCACCCAGGATGGACTCTGGGGTGAGTCAGAATTCCACAGCAATAAAGCTGGAAATGACAACTGTCGCAACTCACTCCAACTCACTTGTAACCGCCGCAACACTAACCCTAACTTTTCTGCTGCTTCCACAACCTGTTTTGGGCGTTGTCCTCTGAGTTGACGCTGCACCCATTCCAGTTGCACAGAATTTTCTAATTGTTGCGCCACCATTGTTAAACACGCAGCAGCGGTGTTCCAACTGGCAACAAACGGATAAATTGCAGCGATTAAATTGGCGGCTGGGAGTCCTTTTTGGGGTTGGAGGCTGTGGGGGCTGGAAGTCCCGTCTGAGGCTGAAGTTACTGAAGGAGTACTAGAAAAGGAAAATGTCTCCCTTTGTCCTTCCATCTCTACTGGTAACGCTTGCCAAAATTCCTGAATTTGTGGGTGAGAAAATTCTGCCCACAGCGCAGTTTCCCAACAAACTACTACCACTTCTTTACTAGCAGCTACAGCTTTAACATCCGCAGATAGCTTTTGGAAATCGCCAAACCAATCCCCTGCATCTAGGGCGGCTAAAGGTTTGCCAACGCCCTCTTCTCGCAAGCGGACTTTCCCAGCCACAATTAAAAATTGATAGCCACCGACATCGTTTGACCAGATTTTTTCTCCAAGACGATACTGGCGGGTTTGGCACTCATTTTCCAATCGGGATTGTTGTTCGGGAGTCAGCCAGGATAGCGGTGGCTGATTCCAAGGCAAAGAAGCTAGCACTTTTAATCGTAAAGATTCATTATCCAGAATTTTTAACTCACTTGTAACTTGACTGTCAGTTTTTGAATTTTCTCTGCTAGCCATTTTTCAAACAACTCATTTTGTAGTGCTTGCTGTAGTTGAGTATCTTCTAAAGACGCTGGTAGAAATTGTTCTACTCGAAACAAACCATAAGGCCCTTCTCCTTGGGGAGAGTCTTTGCCAACGATTTCTATTGGACCTATCAATTGTCCAGGACTGGCCACATCAATAGCTGCCCGTAATATATCCGGCATACTACCTCGGCTGACGATTCCCATCATGCCATTCACAATTCGGTCATCTGAAAGGGAATACTCTTTAGCTAGTTGCTCAAAACTACCTCCTTCTTCTATTTGGGTTTGGAGTTCGTCTGCCAATTCTCGATTATCAACAACAATCCGGGAAAGTACTACCCGATCCAAGAAAATCTTGCGCTCAATAAAATATTCTGAGAGTTTTGCTTCTGTCACTACGGCTTTCAGCTTTTCTAACTTGTAACCAAAAGCAACCGATGTGTGAAAAGTAGCGTAATCTGTGTTATTTGTCTTTAACCATTCTTGAAAACTTTGGGGGTCAGTGAGTTGATTTTTCAGCCTAAAGTCAATAATTGACTGTTCAGTTATTGCGGTGCCAATTTCAATATCGTCTCGTGTTCTGATTTCTTCCTCAATTACGTACTGTCGGAGAATATCCCCAATGAACTGTCCCAATTTTCCAGAGGCTTGCAGGTACTTTACTGCTTGCTCTATAGAAATTATTTGGTCATCAATTGTCAAAAATGATAAAGATTCCATGAACTAATTATGTGAAAATGGTTAAACACTTATAGGACTTTTAAATTAAATCATATAGAAATCATCTGGTCATTCATGGATAAATATGATAAAGATTCGATGAACTAATTACATCTAAATGGTCAAAAAATTATATAGCTAGTAAATAAAATAATTTGCCACGATCACTTTTACAGTCTAGTGGGGACAAAATCAGGATTGAAAATATTAGTGGTGGCGCAGTAGTAAGGCAAATAGTTATTTTTTACCAATGCTTTTCAAGAGTGCTGAGTGGGGAATCTGGAACTGGTAACGGACTAAATACCCCACTTAAACGAGTAATTGTAATTATTTATTCTCGTCAGTTTAGTTACTGAAAGTTATCCATGTCCAAGCAAGTAGCACAGATGCGATCGCACCGATTAATGTATTCAAAATATTTACTACTTCATTGGTCAACCAAGTATACTTAGATTGCAGTGTTGCGCCAATCACACTTTCTACGTTGGTGGCAATAAATGCTGCCAGCACACACCAAGCGACTCCTAATAGATCGATTAAACCAACTCCCCAACCCACAAGTGCGATCGCTACAGAAGCCACAATCCCGGCTAAAGTTCCCTCCAAGCTTACCGCTCCTTCTGTACCGCGAGGCACTGGTTGAAGTGTGGTAATCAAAAAGGTGCTTTTGCCATAAGCCTTACCGACTTCGCTGGCAGTGGTATCAGCTAGCTTGGTACTGAAACTCGCTACATAGGCTAGTAATAGTAGGGACTGGGGATTGGGGATTAGCGACTGGGGATTAGGTACGAGGAATCCCGAATTTATTATTCCTACTCCTAAAGCACACAATGCCCCAGTTAAAGCCGAACCCCAAACATTTTCTGGGCCTCTTGCCCCAGAACGCTTTTCGGCAATTCCCTCTGCCTCCTTCTGCGCCATACCGATGCGGGTAACGCCAGAACCAACCAAAAAATAGAACATTACTACTGCATATCCTTGCCAGCCTAGAGTTACCCAAATTAAGATGGCCAGGAACCAGGCGTGGAATAATCCAGCAGGGGTAAGTAGCTTTTTCGGAGCAATCCAAGCTACACCCAATAAAATTGTGTTTAATACTACTGCTACTAACCAGGGATTTACAGAATAAATTGAGGAAATTGAGGATGACATCAGCAATTAATCATGAGTAATTTTGTCTGAATATCAACAGAATAACGAATTTGTGATGCTTAGTGCTTTATTTTTGAAACCTCTCTAAGTAAAGTAATATGTTTGTATTATTAACTAAATTCCGTAGGCATTGCTCTGAAAGCTGAGTGGCAAACCATCAATGATGTCTTAGATAAAGACTGAAATATTGACTAAAGAACATGGATTAAACAAAATGCAAAACTTCTTTTGAGTTAGGTAGACTCTTTTCCGTCACCGCAGATTATAGTGGCTGAAGTATTACTAAATCCCCAATCTTAGTCATAAGGATAAAGAATATAAGTTAATGTCAGTAAAAACTGTGTTCAAGTTAACCACAATCAAAACTTAATAGCATAAATTGTAGATAGCATCAACTAGTAGTCTTTTTAATACAAGCTATGAGCCAAACTTTATTCCATCTAGCTTTCCCTGTAACTGACATTGCCCAAACAAAAGCATATTATGTAGATGGTTTGGGCTGCATTCCTGGTCGTGAAAACCACCATGCCCTGATACTCAATCTCTACGGTCATCAATTAGTGGCTCATGTCACAAAAGAACCTTTGACACCGCAACAAACTATCTATCCCAGACATTTTGGGCTAATTTTTACTCAAGAATGTGACTGGCAAGACTTACTACAAAGGGCACAACAACAACAGCTACTTTTTCGTGAAGAAACCAAAAATCGCTTTGTCGGTTCTCCTCTTGAGCATCGCACTTTCTTTTTAGAAGATCCCTTTTATAATCTCATGGAGTTCAAGTATTATCGTCACCCAGAGGCGATTTTTGAGAGTTACGAATATACGCAAATTGGTGATAGGAATTAAAAAATTAAAAATTAAAAATCAAGTAATGCAAGCCTAACAAGCATCCTGGTTACTGACTGGATTTTTTATTCAGCAAGGGTAGCTTAATAGGCTTTGCTAAAGCTGCTGTGACTACCGCTAAACTCCTGGGATCTGTCAGCATCCAAGGGTGTAGAGTAACTGGTACTATTACTTGGCTTCCTACGGGCATTTGTGAACTATTTGCTGGGACAATCATTAAATCATAAGGTGTCCAGATAGACGTAAAATCTAGCTGCCCCAACATTACAGCATCAGAATTTAAATCCTTGAGAAAAATACTATCGGGGCGCATTTGTAGGCAACCAGGACGCTGGGAACCATAAGCAACCACAGTTCCATAATGGGGCGAAGAGATGGTAATAAACCGCTGCACGCGGTTAATTCCTCCTAATCGCTGAACATAGTAACGGCTGACAATTCCTCCCATACTGAAGCCTACTAAATCTAGGCGTTGTTCTGGTGCAAAGGTTGCTGTAACATAATCGGCTACCTGTTTTGCCAATTCATCAAGACCCACTACACCATTATTAGGAACCAGATTCAGGCTATATACAGACCAACCCCGTTGTATGAAGTATGCCCTCATTTTATGGAAAACTGCCTCTGTATCGTCAATGCCGTGTATTAACAAAACGGGATTGCGTTGTTGAATTTCAATGTTCATTTACAAAATCTAACTGAATTAAGGGGTGTATTTCACTTTTGTAGGTGCATACTGCTCTACAAACTGAAGTTATTGCTTTTCAGATTCTTTCTTTATAAAAATATTGTGGCAAACAAAACTGAAATGCTTTGAAATATACTTTGTATGAAAATTTGTATAAAATTTAACTAATTTGTCTTGCCATCTGCGATTCGGCTATGACACTCTTCCCACTGGTTGAGAGTAAACTGCTTGTTTAACTTCAATTGGGTATTTACCAAACAAAGAAATGTTAATTCTTGTAAAGCTTGCTTTCAGAATCTTGCTCTTAGCTACAGTAAAATTTAATAATTAGTTCTCGGTGTGTGCAGGTTGCAAATGCTTGCAATAGAACATTTGCCCTGTGGTTTTACTACAATGTTAATTAAGCACAAACCTATAAGGGTTGTCACCAGGATGGGGTGACGCCAAGTAGATAATGTAACATTTTGTCGTAATTTTTAACAATTACGGTCGAGTTCAAAATATAAAAGGTAAAAGGCAGGAGTAATTGTAATGGATTTTATCAAAAAGTTAATTTCGGGTATTCAGGGTTTCCTTGGCGGTATTCTGGGCGTTATTACTGGATTGTTACCGGGGAAGAAGAAAAGCAACGGCTACTTCTTAGAATTGGACGAAGCCAAAGATGCTGCCAAAGATGCTGCTAAAGAGGTAGCATCGAGCGCGAAGAAAGTAGCAGATACAGTTACATCGACAGTTGCATCGAATGCTAAGAAAGTAGCAGAGACAATTACATCAGAAGCACCAACTTCATCCAAGCCAGATTCGTTAAATGGAACAAAAACCGCCGCTACTAAGACTAAGGCTAAAGAAAAATCAGCTAAAAATCCCAAACCAGCTGACGTTCAATTAGTCCAGACTGCTGAGGGTCTTAAAATTGAACCAGGCAAAAAAGCAAAAGCGGCGGCAGCGAAAGTACTCAAAGAAGAGCCAACTGAAACAACCTTTGCACCAAAATATCTTGCTCCTTCGACTACTAGCTCTAATGGTCGTCGTCGTCCAGGGGCGAATATGAGTGCTTATCTAGATATGGCACGTCAGATTAAAACACCTAAATAATTCATAGAGACCGTAAATTTACGGTCTCTATAGATTAAGCGTGAAGATGCAAGGTTAAGATAACTTTGCCAGTTGTAGATGGGGGAACTCTCCAAAGTAAGAGCGATCGCTTAATTTTCTCCACTACAACTGGATCTTTTAGGGTCGAGGTTTCCTCATCCAAAACTACTCTTTCTACCCGACCTTTCTTGACGGTGAACTCAAAGACGATTTCACCACTCAAGCCGGAAGGAAAGTTTAGTTGTTGAAGGTGTTGGGTTAGGTCAGCAATTTCTGTTTCATCCAAGCCAGTGATGCTGATAACCTCTAACTGATGGTTGATGGCTGCGTCTAATATTTCATCTTGTGCCATCTCCTCTAAATCAAAGCTCAAAGATGTCTCGATTTCTTTGGCTAGAGGAGATTGTGCCGATCGCCTTTTGTAGAGAAAATCGGGAGCTTCTGCTAAAGCTGGTGCTGATAACTTTGAAAATTTCATTTGAGGCGCAAAACCGCCAGCCGGAGCATTGCCAAACACTCCTTGGTAACTAACTGCTTCCGGCATTTCTACCGGGACTTGCATAGACAAGTATTCGCTTCCTGATTCAACTCGCACGTCATCGCTGACAGCCACAAAAGCGGTGTATTGAGAAAGCAGTTGATAAGTTAAGGCTGTTTTTGTAACTGCCTCTACACCAGCTTTGGTTTCAAAACTCACCATTTGATTCATCAAGTATTTGATCCGAGCGCGTCCCCACAACTGCGCTACAGCAATATTTCCTGTTTCCTCAAATTTGAGGTTAAATGTTTTTTCATAGTGCTTACCGCCCGCAGCAATGCCGGATATTTGCAGATTTCCACTAACTCTATCTTGTTTGCGACCAAATAAAACTAATGGTTGTTCGCAAAATAAATCAGGTGCTACCTTTGGGTAAATCACAGGCGATTCTGTGTCACCCTGCCAATAAATTTGAATATTTGTGAGTACAGGATTGTTAATTTGCCTGTAAAACTTTTCGGCAACTTCTTCCGTCGGTTCATCATGACGAATAATTCTGGATATTCCCCGGCCAATTTCGGCAATGCGATTCAGTAAAAAACGGTTAACTGAACTACCAGCACCGAAACTATAAAGGCGATTTGCTGGTTGGAGGTGCTGTTGTACTTCTGCTAAAATCTCATTTTCGTTGCCGATATAGCCATCAGTTAAGAGTACAACGCTGCGTAATCTTCCGACTGGTGTGGGGAAATTTATCGCTGTACGAATGCCACTGAGCATTTCTGTGCTGCCATCAGCTTGTAAATTGTTAATGTAAGCGATCGCTTGGGCACGATTTTCTGATGTATTCGGCAGAGGTGTTGCCGATAACTGTCTGACTCTATCGGAAAAATCGATAATTGTGAAAGTATCGTTGGGATTCAACCCATTGATAAATCGCCGCATCAATTCCTGACACTTTTGCAACGGATCGCCAGATTGTGAACCAGAAGTATCCACCAAAAATACGACATCTTTGGGGACAATCTCATCAGTGGAATATTCTAAAGCTGGAATCAGGTATATTGCAAAATGTCCGCCGCGATCGTCGGCTTGGGTTAAGACTGTAGATTGAGTTTCTTTACCAGAAACTTGATAGCGGAGAATTAAATCTTTGTTGGGAATTGTATCTTCTCCAGCTAATTGAATCCGCACAATTTGACCTGAGTGTTCAATTTTTAATTGATGGGAAGGAGAACGCACTTCGGAAATTGGCAAACCCGCATCAATTTCGACTGTGACATTAATATTGTGAAGTGAGCGCGTTCCTTCTAAGACTACAGGCGGTGTAATGCGAGAAGCATCAGGAACTTGGTCTGTATCACCGCTACCCTCTATCGGCGTTCCTGGAATATATCTTGGCCCCACTACCATCGGGAAAACAAATTCGTAGTTTCCCGCCTCAAATTTTAAACTTTCGGTGTAACGAATTGTGACATCAATTTGTTCTCCAGGTTTGATGTTAGCCAGAGATTGGGTGAAAATATTGTCTCGTTCCTGTTCTAGCAGTCCGGCGGTGCGTCCTTCTTGTTTTGCCTTTTCGTAGATGGCTACAGCTTCTTCACGTTTTTTAATATTACCTTTGATGATGCGTACACCGGAGGGGTTGCCGAAGGACATCGCCTATTTTGATTTCCATGTCATCCACCGCTGCCTCATCGGGTAACGGAAAGATATACACTGCTTCTAAAGGCTGTGTGAAGGGGTTTTCAAAGCTTTGGATAACCTCAACTCGTGATAAATTACCCGCAATTTTTGCTAGAACTTCTGTGTGCTTGAGCGGAAAAATTACTTGCTTTCCTTGAGGAGATTGGACGTACAAACCCCCTAACTTTAGATTTTTAGGACTTACTGTATTCATAGAACACTCCTATTTGATTTGTAAACTTACTTCTTAAGCTAGGTAATAAGTAACTTAATTACGAATTACGTTAGCGCAGCGGGGCGTAGCCCATTACGAATTACGAATTATTTAACAAATACCAGTCCACTATACAAATGAAAAGCTGAATCCCAATTAGTCTGTTCCCTACGAAACAGATCAACGTGAGACTTAATATGACTCAACATTTCTGTTTGATCTAATGTTGTATCTGCAAAAGATGTGAAATCTGACCAGGTTTTGACTAGAGGAAGTTGCTGGTCAATCCAACTTGATAAACTATTCCAATTAATTCTGATTGTATTTTGGCTAGCTTGAGGAATGATTTCTAAACCTTGCTGAAATTCATAGCCGTTATCATAAAGTCGGAGAATGGAACGTCTACCAGGTATGTGTAAATCACAAAACTGAGCATAGTCTTGTGTTTGAGTTTTCCATTCCAGTTTACGGCGGGCATCAACATCTACAACTTGTTCAAAAATAGGCAAAAGTCCCACTACTCTTGCTGTGACTTCTGACCAGTCAAAGGTGAGAGAACCAAGTTGATTGACTTCGTTTCGGCAAACAACAGTAGCTTGTGGGGTAGATGCTTGGAAATGTTTGACTTGATAAACTTGAATTTGCTGAATTTGCGCTATTGTTGCCCAAAAGCAAGGAATACCAGCCTGCTGTAGCTGTTTGCCATAAAATTTTAGTTCTCCTACTTGTCCAATGCGGTATAATCTCCAACCACGACTTGGCAGTACCAGCCTTGCAGTGTAGGGGTCTAGCTGCATAATCTGAGCAAATTTTCGAGATGCTTCTGTTTTCATCTCGGTACTGAGTGGCTCTAAGACTAGTAAGCCAAGTTCAATGTCACTTGCTTTGGCCGTTGCTTGAGAAATAGCTCTTTGTCTTTCTTCTAGCTCGACTTCTTGTAGCCTTCGCAAACCTTGGCGTGCGAACGTTACTATTTTGGCGTTCCTTGTATCTCGCAACAATTGCCGATAAATTTTTTCTGCATCTTGGCGCTTTTCAGATACTTCATGGAGCCGACCGAGATAATATTGTACCCAAGGATTTTCGGGTGATTCTTTTTGCAGCTGTTTGAGTAATTTAGCTGCTGTTTTATAGTCTTTATGCTCAAAGGCGATCGCAACTTGCTCAATCATCACTTACTTTAAATAGACGCTGGAGTGATGTCTCATGCAAAATTCCTTTTGCGTGAGCTATAAATCATTTATACTTCACAAGCTGCGGTAATCAGTGATAATGCTACTACTGGGGCTGTAACTGCTCTTAAGATGCGGCGACCAAGAGAAACAGGTTGAAATCCAAATGCGATCGCATTCTCGATTTCTTGTATTGTCCATCCTCCCTCTGGGCCAGTAGCAATGACAATAGTTTCTTGTCCTTTGTCATTTGTCATTTGTCCTTTGTGCTGTAAGCAATCTTTTAAATGGGGAAACTCACCACGTGCTTCACAGATATATTGCTGACTGTTGGCAAATGACATAGGGGCTTCTCTACGAGACGCTACGCGAACGCTATGACCAGTGACTAATAACAAACCCGTATTAAAAGTAACAGGCTCTAAAATTGTTGGTACAAACAAGCGCTCTGATTGCTCGGCGGCTTCCGCAGCGATGCGCCGCCAGCGTTCGAGCTTTTGAGGACTAGGATGAAGTAAAGTGCGATCGCTTAATACTGGTGCAATACAAGCTACTCCCAACTCTGTACAACACCGCACTACTTCATCAAATCCATTACCTTTGGGCAACGCCACCATCAGCGTAATCGATACAGGTAATTCTGTTTCTACTAAAAGCGGTTCTAAAATCTGTGCTTGTTCCCCTGCAAGCTGCGCTAACCACCATTTTCCCATACCATCCATTGCAATAAAGCGATCGCCTTCACGCAAGCGCAACACGCGCCCCAAATAATGCTGCTGTTCTTTTGTAAGTAAAATTTGTCCTTGTTGGAGTTGGGAGGGTGCGATCGCAATTCTTTGCAGTTGAGACATGGGATTTGGGAATTTCAAGAATATCAAATCAAAGATGGACACAGATAAGTCCATCTGTGTCCATTCATGGTTCAGTTATTTATTTGACTTACGAAAGATTTTGGAAGTAAGCCTCTAGCGCTTCACTCACCAACTGAGTCATCGGCTTACCTTGACTTTCTGCTACTTCCTTTAATTTGCTATAAACCTCTTCTTTCAAATTCACCCGATGGCGCGATTTGTTTGCACCATTAGCTGTTTGCCGTTCGTAGCTAGCAGCAAATTCGCGGATGGCATCAAAACCAACGCGATCGCAAAAATCACCAAAGCTTTCCTTTGATTTCCGAGATTTCTTAAAGTAAACAAAAATCGGCTCTAAGAAGCTTTCCAAGTCATTATGGTGCAGCTTTTCTATGTAAGGTTGTGCCAGTCGAGTCTGATTTGGCGAACCCCCTAACCATAGCTGGTAAGATTCTGGAGCGCTACCGACAAAAGCCAATTCTGCCAAGTAAGGACGAGCGCAGCCATTGGGGCATCCTGTCATCCTTACCACAAAATGTTCTTTTTGTAAACCTAGTTTATTCAACAGAGCGCGAATCCGCTCCAAAATACCCGGTATTGCGCGTTCTGATTCCGTGATTGCCAAGCCACAAGTGGGTAAAGCCGGACAAGCCATTGCATACCGCACTAAAGGTTCGATTTTACTAGGGTCGTCTCCGACACCGTGACGGCTGAGAATGTCTTGAATAGCTTCTTTGCTATCTGGTTCGATATCGTAAAAAATCAGGTTGTGGTTGGCTGTCAGACGGATGTGTAAGTTGAACTGTTCAACAATTTCCCGCAAAGCGGTTTTCAGTTGAAACGAACCTTCATCCTTGACTCGACCATTGTCAATAGAAATTCCTAAGAATAGCTTGCCATCACCTTGTTCATTCCAGCCGAGGAAGTCGTAATATTTAAACTCTGGCAGTGGTTTGAAGGCTTCGATTGATTTACCGAAATATTCTTCAACTTGAGTGCGGAATTTATCTAAACCCCAATCGTTGATTAGATATTTTAATCTGGCATGACGACGATCGGTGCGATCGCCATAATCTCTCTGGGTAGCAACAATCGCTTTCACTATGTCGTAGACATCATCTTTCGCCACATAACCAATGGGGTCAGCTAACCTAGCGAAAGTTTCTTCTTTACCATGTGTTCTACCTAAACCACCACCAGCAAAAATATTAAATCCTTCCAGTTGTTTCTTTTTATTGGTAATTACTACCAAAGTCAGGTCTTGGGAATACAAATCCACCGAATTATCCCCTGGCACTGTCACGCAAATTTTGAACTTGCGGGGCATATAGTGAGTGCCATAAATCGGTTCTTCGTTGTCATGGATGATTGTGCCATTCCCGTTGCGCTGTCGTGCTGCTTTTACCTCTGGGTTCTCTTCAGCACTAATTGCTTTTTCTCCATCTAACCAAATTTCATAATAAGCACCCGTCTGTGCTGACAACAAATCAGCAATATTTTGGGCATACTCCCAAGCATACTGATACTCTGGGCGATTTTTAAAAGGGGCTGGTGGTGCCATCACGTTGCGGTTGATGTCGCCGCAAGCTCCCAAAGTCGAACCCAGATTCTTGACAATGGTAGCGATCGCTGGTTTCAAATTCTTCTTTAAAATACCGTGCAGTTGGAAACCTTGACGGGTAGTTGCTCGTAACGTGTGGTTGCCATACTCATCAGCTATTTTATCTAAAGCCAGATATAGCTGTGGCGGTACTAAACCACCCGGATTTTTTGTCCGCAGCATAAACTGGTAATCTTTTTCCTGTCCCTTGGTGCGGTTATCGCGGTTATCCTGTTGGTAAGAACCATGAAATTTCAAAAGCTGCACCGCATTTTCAGTAAAATGGGTAGTGTCTTGAAGGATCTCAGTTGCTACAGGTTCACGCAAAAAATTACTATTTTCCTTGATTCCTTCTACTTTGGAAGGCTTACGGCTAGCGATTGGGGAAGGAGCAGATTTAACCATTAGACTTGTATAGTATTCTCAATAAAGCATTACGTAGACGCCGAAACAGCACCCTTCGGCTACTTGATCCCCGGTAATCCGGCCGGAATAATGAGGAATGTTTTAATTTTACCACGGCAAAAGCTGGCTTTGTCAGTGATGTAATACTTAGCAAAACCAGCTTTTGGGAGTAGTGAGTTTTTAGTGCTGAGTCCTGAGTACTAAGTAAAGTATAAACTGACTGAGGACTCAATAATCTTTTATTTGAAGCGATAACCAATACCACCATTGATGCTAACAGCAGAAGCATCACTATTTTGGTAAGCACCAAGTCCTACTTTGGCATTAGTGTAGACGAGGAAATTGTTAGCAACTTCCGATTCAACGCCAGCACCTACCACTACCGAATCTCTGTTACCTATAGGAGTTGGTGAGCCATCTTTCTCTACAAAAGAATAACCACCAGTTAAATAGGCGTTAGTTCTATTAGCGATAGGCACATCTACAGAAAGTTCTGGGATGATGGCACTTGTTTTATCACTCCAAAGAACATTACCGCGTGCAGAAAACGGCGTAGTTCCTAATTTCACACGCCCTGTGACATTACCACCAAAAGTGGCATCATCATTAATGCCTTGTCCGCCACTGGTAACGCCAGCTGCAACACCAGCACCAACATAACTAGCATCAGTACCCTTTTTGGTTTCAGCAGAAGCTTGACTAGCTGATAGAACAAAAGGAGCAACTATTAAGGAAGACAATGCAGAAATTGTCACGAAAGACTTGAGTAAGCGTTTCATAATTTTGACCAAATTTTGTATTTTTTACTTGTATATTCTAGGTCGAAAATAAAGTGATAATGTTCCAAATTATTCCCAATTTTTATTCAATATCTGTTGTTATTAATGCATGGAGCTTACAGGAAAATTACCCATTGAAGCTGTTATAATTACATTTCAATGTCTTTTCCTTCTGGCTCTTTGTTCCCCTGATAGACGCTTTTAAAACTGTCACAATAATTGGAACTAAAACTTAATCGGGATATGGTAAATAAAATACCCGATTAATAATTTTTGCCGAGCTTTTCACAACTCATGAAAAAGTAGGCTGTAGCATCTGTTGCAACAAGCTATAGAGGGAATCTATAAAGTTAATTTTGAGCAATTATTGTGGAGATTGAATAATGCTAACCGCTGCAAAAACGTTGTCTGGTTTGATGGGTTTATGTGTCGGTGATGCGTTGGGTGTGCCAGTAGAGTTTACTAGCCGCGCTGAACGAGTAAAATCTCCAGTGACAACGATGTTGGGTTATGGCACATGGAATCAACCCCCAGGAACTTGGTCAGATGATAGTTCCTTAAGCTTTTGCTTGGCAGAATGCCTTTGTAGAGGGTATTCGTTGGAGGCTATAGCTAATTCCTTCTGGCGTTGGTACAAGGAGGCTTACTGGACTCCTCGTGGTGATGTCTTTGATATTGGTCAAACTACCCACACAGCAATTATGCGCCTGAAACAGGGAGTTGTTCCCCATCAGGCGGGTGGTAAGGTTGAAAATAGTAATGGCAATGGTTCTTTGATGAGAATCTTGCCGATGGCTTATTGTCACAGAAACTTAACTTTAGGCGAATTGCTGGCGCGGGTGCATGATGTTTCGGCGATTACTCATGCTCATGCGCGATCGCAAATGGCCTGTGGAATTTATATTAGTATTGCAGTGGCGCTCTTAGAAGGGGCTGACCCGCAAACAGCTTATTTACAAGGATTGCAAGATATTCAAACAATTTATTCTGTGCGGGAATTTTTGTTAGAAAAGCCGCATTTTGGCAGAGTTTTCAGTGGTGAGATTGCCAAGATACCAGTAGAAGAGATTAATTCTGGTGGCTATGTGATTGATACCTTAGAATCATCCTTATGGTGTTTATTAAATAGCTCGTCTTATTCTGAAGCGGTACTGAAAGCTGTCAACTTAGGCGGAGATACCGATACTACTGCCGCCGTCACCGGTGGGTTAGCGGGAATTTACTACGGCGTGGAAAATATTCCTAAACAATGGATGAACCAAATTGCTCGTAGACAAGACATTATTTACTTGGCAGAGCGTTTTGCAAGGGCTGTTTACAGCTAGTTTGGAATTAGAAATTATCATCCCAAGCGTTTGATCGGTGGCTTTTCGCAAGTAAAATCAGTTGTAGAAAAGTTTCATGCTGGTTGAACAATGCTAACCGCTGCAAAAACGTTGTCTGGTTTGATGGGTTTATGTATTGGTGATGCGTTGGGTGTGCCAGTGGAGTTCACCAGTCGCGCTGAACGAGTAAAATCTCCAGTCACATCGATGCTGGGTTATGGAACTTGGGATGTTCCTGCTGGTACGTGGTCAGATGACAGCTCGCTGACCTTTTGTTTGGCAGAATGTCTTTGTGAGGGATTTTCACTGGATGCGATTGCTAATATCCTTCTGGCGCTGGTATCACGAAAGTTACTGGACTGCTCAAGGCGAAGTATTTGATATCGGTAACACCACATTTTTAGCAATTGTGAACTGGAAACAAGGAACTCCACCCCTGAAAGCAGGTGGTACTAGTGAAAATAGTAATGGCAATGGTTCGTTGATGAGAATCTTGCCGATGGCTTATTGTCACAAAAGTTTAACTCTGGATGAATTGATTGCACGGATACATCAAGTTTCTTCCATTACCCATGCTCATCTCCGTTCTCAAATGTCCTGTGGAATTTATATTAGTATTGCAGTGGCGCTCCTAGAAGGGGCTGACCCCCAAACAGCTTATCTACAAGGATTGCAAGATATCCAAACAATTTATTCTGTCCGAGAGTTTTTGTTAGAAAAGCCGCATTTTGGCAGAATTTTTAGTGGTGAGATTGCCAAGTTACCAGTTGAAGAGATTAATTCTGGTGGCTATGTGATTGATACCTTAGAGTCATCCCTGTGGTGTTTGTTAAATAGCTCGTCTTATTCTGAGGCAGTACTGAAAGCTGTCAACTTAGGCGGAGATACCGATACTACCGCCGCCGTCACTGGTGGGTTGGCGGGAATTTACTACGGCGTGGAAAATATTCCCAAACAATGGATGAACCAAATTGCTCGTAGACAAGACATTATTTACTTAGCGGAGCGTTTTGCAAGGGCTGTTTACAGTTAGTAGTCTGTCAATTCAACTTTGACGAGTAGATAAATTCTTCAATTTCTCTTCTTTTTTCCTTCGCGTTCTTTGCGTCCTTGGCGGTTCGTTCTCTTATCTCTCAAATTTAATGAGACAAACCACTAGTTTGTAATTTTAAATTATACAAAGAGTGAGGAGTTATGAAAATCCTAACTCTTCACTCTTTACTTTTAACTTGCTGAGAAACCCACTGCAAGTAGGCTTGAGAACTGGCAACAATTGGTAAAGCAATAATTTCTGGAACCTCATAAGAGTGCAGTTCCTTGATTTTGGCCTCCATTGCAGGAAATTGCGCCAAATCAGTTTTAATCACTAATTGCCATTCTTGCTCTTTATGCAGTTCTCCTTGCCAGGTGTAAATTGAGTGGATTGGTAACAGACTCACACAAGCAGCGAGTTTAGCTTCCACAAGGGCATTTGCAATTGCTTCTGCCTCCTGTATGTTGCCAGCTGTCACCAATACCACACCATAGCCAGCGGGTGTCTCCATGACCTCTAAACCGTCGCAGACAAGGAATACACCTGACCATCAATCAGTAGTCGTGTGATGCCCTTAGCTTGCAAATGAGTCCGAGCCTTATGGAGCATTTTACTATCAGGAACTTTAATCACGCGATCGCGCTTGGTAGAAAAGCGCTTGGCTACACGATGATTATCAAACACCGGCAGAGTTCTTTGCTGAGTTTCCAGGCTGGGAATTTGTCCCAAATCACCAAAGTCCTTCAAAGGTCGCGTAATTAATTCTGAGGAACGGTCAATTACCAAATAGCAAGTTTTGGGCAAATTGGCTATCGACAGTGGTAAAACTTCAACTGATGCTTCACCTGGTTTTCTTTTTGTAACTAAAGGTCTTTCCTCATCCAGGTCATCATCATCAAAGTCTTCCTCCTCAAAGTCATCATCTTCTAAATCATCATCTTCTAAATCATCCAAATCCTCTGATTCGTCGAGCAAATCTTCGCCCAACATGTGCGCGATGACAGCCGCTCCTGGATGTTCGTTCTTTAGCGGTGGGATGGGAATGCTGACTATTTCCGGCGGCTTTGGCTCTGGAGTTTCTAATTTCTCTGTGACTCGGAGTTTGGGTTTCTCCGTCGCCGAGGGGCGTCGCCGCACTCGTCTACTAGCAGCGATTGACTCAGCCGTTTCCTCTGAGTAAAGTTCCTGCTCTACACGAATTATCTTACGTGGTAGTGGCTCAACTTTCGGCACTTCCAAGGGTTGGCTTTCGATGGGTGGAGCTTCTATCTCTGGCTCCGGTTGAGTCAGCAGTGGTAACTGCTCGTAGCTTACCTGCGCCCTGCCTTCAGGAGTTCTCGCAGCCCGCTTTAAAGAGACTAAGTATTCATACTCATCTTCTGGCAAAGTGCTTTTGAGCAAGCGACTAATTGTCGAGTTACTCACACCATAGCGTTCTGCCAAAGTTGAGGTTGTTTCGGCAGTCTCTCGATATAACTTCAGAATTTCTTGCTTGTCAGAGTCTGTTAATTTTCTCACGGTAGATACCAAAAATCTTTACTAAGCTCGTTTCCGTCCGCTGGTACGCCGTGTTCGTCTTAGTGATGCGTCATATTCTAAGACAGCGCCCATGCCAAATAACACTCCACTAAACACCCAAAACACTTCTAATATTTCTCCACTTTGATAATTGGGGCCTTGGGCGTATTTAAACCACATATCTGCAATGTAGAGCGAAAAGGCCGCGGCTGCAATCATTCGCCAAGACTGGGAAACTCTTCCCCCCCAAAAGGCTAGTAGCAGAGTGGTAGCAATAATTAACAAAACCACATCGCTAACTACGTAAAACCAATTCAAAATAGCGACTAGCAGTTCTGAGGGTGTTTCCTGCTGCATAGAAATCCACCATGCCAACAAACTACCGAACACTGCAATTGCTAACACAATTAGCCACTGCCATTTTTCCAGATTGATTCGCCTGGAAGCCACAGCTAAAATCATGCCTGCGCCAAGTAATAGATAAGTCAGTACAAAAAATATATCGCCTACAGACACATCTGGTTCATCTTTTAAAACTATTTCGGTATATCCGAAAATTATCCCTCCAACGAAATAGGAAAGCATACCTAACCCAATTAAGAGCCAAACATTTCGCCCACTGACGATTTGTGGACTCAGCCAGTTCCTCAAGCATAAGATACTGGCACCCAAATAAGCTAAAGCTTCAAAAATATTTGTGCCAATCACATACCACTCGGCTCGGCTTTCTATGCCATCGGCTCCGGGAACTTTGGCACTAAACAACAAAAAGTATAGCAGTGCCAGTACGGCCCAGCCAATATTAGCTAAGACAATGTTCTGAGTAGTGAAAATTGATTTAGAAAGGAACGAATTCTCGTAAGAGTTATTCATAGAGCTTGACTATGTAGATGCACTCTGGCAGTATTTTGAGTTAAAGGACTGTATATCTAGCAGTATGTCTACCAGGTAATACACAATCTGACACCAAAAGCAAGTGCCAGTGGCTGGAATTTGGTGAAAACATTTCCATGCTACTGCCATAGTTTACCCAGTGGCGATTGATTTAGCCAAGCGATAAACAGCGATCGCTCGGCTTCTGGCATATCTTCTAGCTTATAAATCACTTGTTTGGTAAAATTAGCGTTGCCAAAATAAGCTTTTCCTAATCGATGCAGTTCTTGTAACAGGATAACTACATGATTTTCTTGCCAATCAGGTATTTTAGCTGTCGGCAAAGGATTAGTAGATACCAAGTATTTAACCGCTTCTAGGGAAGATGCTTGAGGAAATTGCTTCTGCTTTAATACTTCCGCAATATCTTTTTCAAATAATGCAGCTTGTTTAGCACCTAAAAACTCTTCAATGTCGATAGAAACACCCTGTAACAGCAAAATACTGGCTTGGACTAAAATCGCCGTTTTGCCATGACCACCTGTATCACTATCCAGCTGCTCTAAACGGATTTTACCCCAGACGCTAAAGCGTTCCGGTTCCTCCAGCAAAACACAGGCTTTACCCCGGTTATCCGTTAATTCTCTCCATAAGGCTCTAGCTTCTTCTTCTTGACTAGCTTTGAAGACACTAATCAAGCGAAAAGTCTGCCCTTGATAACTGAGGATCGGCACTTGCTGATCCTTTTTTGGGTGCTGAATGCTTGATATTTCAACATCCTGCCGTTTGAGAATAAACATGGCACTAGCAAATAACTCCTCACAGGGGCACTCTTAATATGGAATATATAATGGCATTTGGCAGCATCGCCAAGGCTGAAATTACCTAGCATACTGTGGAAATGAGCCTAGCGATCGCCAGATACTTCCCGAAGGTAGCCACCCAGAGGGCGTTAGCGTTAACAGGCAAATAACCCCTTGACAACACAATATATCTAAACCAATACTCCATCTGTTTCGTTTTTAGTGTAAATTGACTAGCTAGCGACTAGCATCTTAGCCTTGCTAGTGGTAAATCTGCAATTTTTGATTGCTTCTTGGTAGGTGAAGACGATATAATAGTGTAGGTGACTCCTTCGGGAGCCATTATTTTGTTTTGGGCGCGTAGCTCAGTGGATAGAGCAATTGCCTTCTAAGCAATCGGTCGCAGGTTCGAACCCTGCCGCGCTCGTTTTAACTCAATATGAACCCTCAAGTATCGTGAAGTGATATGATGATTAAGCTGTTGCGCGTATAGTTTGCACTTTTTATGGCTTGGAACCCTTGTTTTAACAGGAACACTCTGGAAAATTAAAGACACTACAGCTTACCTCGGTTGAGGGTTCGTTATTGCTGCATCATACTAAAAATAACGTGAGTTCGACGGCTCTAAAAAACGGCAGGAGGCAGTGCAGGCAAATCTTTTGGGTAAATGTCAATTGAGGGTTTTTTGGGCAGATAGGTGTAAGCAGCCAAACCAGCCATCAAGTTGACCAAAAAGTTAAATACACTACAATGCCCTTGGGTGTTCTATTTGACACATATTTTTCAGATGGTCATTGACGACTCGGCGGACTGCTCGTTTGCGTAAAAGAATTTTATCAATCAGTTTTACCAAGCGATTTTTCATGCTCTTCTTAGATTTGGTAAGTAACTGTAATCCCCGTTCATATAATTATTCAAATAATTTTTGACCAGATTATCCTCGGTCGCCAAATAGTTGAGCCAGTGCCTTGGGCGGCTCTGCCGACTTGAAGCAACTGGCGTTACCAATTAGATCCTTAGTCATATCTGGGACTGGCACTCTATCATCAACATTTGCCGGAGTCAGCTTGAATGCAAGCAATTCTCCACAGTCGTTAATAATCAGACTCATGTAGTTGTGGTTTTGGTAATTGCCATGAGTTTTTGGTCATCGGACTCTGTTGTATCGGTGTTCAAAAATCTGATTCATGGCTTCGCCAGTTTACGCATAGTTTCAGAGTAAAAAACGATGTCATAGAAATAATGGTACTCCTCGACAACTACTATCCTTTCAAATTTTTAGGAAAGCAAGTTGAATACATCCATTTGGGCGATACAGTAAATTGTTCATCCTCAATTTATAGTTCAACAGGTTAAAAATATTCTCCGCAATTGACAATTAAATTTTTCGAGAGTACCTTCAGGTACAAGCAACCTTGTATATTAATGTAAGCCGAAGATAGTTTATAGGACTTACGCATTGACAGAAAAGCCTAAATGACAGATATGCCTTTCAAGGCTTTTAGCTAGATTTTTCAATTATCTTTTTGCGATCGCAATTAACAAAGGATGCTTTGTAAAAGCCTGAAACAACCTATTTACGTTAATATACAAGATGATTCATTTGTACAGTGCGTAAATCCTAGTTTAGAAGATTAAATAAAGATTACTCCTATGAAAAACTTAGTTGCTGCTACTTTCGTTGAATATTTGGCTGAAGTTGGTTTACTAATGACAGGCGTATTAACAACAAAACCATTATATCCGGTCGATTTGTTGCAACAGCAACCATTTAAGATAGGAAATGGAGTAGACCATTCAATACAAAGTCAGTTATCTCCAAATAGTCAAGCTATACCACTTGAGTTCTTGCATACAGATCGAAGTGTCCAAACTGATCTATCAATGCTACTACGAAAAAAGGAAAATCTACTTCAGAAATTCAGACGAAAGAAACATTCTTTAGATTATTCTGGTTTAGTCCAGTCCAACAAGTATGCCCCATCCTTAAAAAAAGATCGTGCAAATAAGGAAACTTTACTTCAGAAATTCAGACGAAAAAACCATTCTTTAGATTATTCTGGCTTAGTCCAGTCCAACAAGTATGCCCAGTCTTTAAGCAAAGACTGTGCAAAAGCTTTAGGAGGATCAGAAAAATTTAATAGTAAATCTCTACCAACTCTCGAATTTAGTAGTTCTGGTATTGCCGTTATAGTATTGCAACGGTTGTTAGTCTCTAATGGCTATCCTATTGGAGTTGATGGAGATTTTGGGCCATTGACAGAAACTGCTGTTATGGCTTTTCAAAATCAGCAAAATTTAAGAGTGGATGGAATGGTTGGTCAACGAACCTGGCGTGCATTGACCTTATAGTAAAGAGAAGCTACTGGAGTCTTTGGAGTTCTGTATTGCATATTTGCTGTTATCACAAATTTGCTTCTGCGCTTTGGATACTAAGTAATTGGTTACATACAATTAAATATTAAGATACAGCATTTACGGCTGTTATGAGGTACAGTAGCAGCAACTAGCAAACCAGTTTCTTAAATGTTGAGGATTTATTAAGTCAAGTGCAACTGAGATTAGTTTATCAACCATTTATGTTGTAGTTGGAGCAAAACTGCGTAAAAAAGATTTAAGTTGTTACCACCATAATTCAATTGGATTAAAATCGGGGGAATATGAGGATAAACAGTTGCATTAACAGATTTGAAAGATTTGACGCTTTTTGAGTTGCGAGAAGGGACAACAGTTCCTCAACGCACACCCGATGGCTGCGCCCGCCGTTCGCGGAGCGTCTCGTAGAGAAGGCATCGCGCAATTCAGTAATATTACTGAGTTCAATCTTTTATAAGTAATTTTCATTCTTCTTTATCATGTAGTCCATTTTCCTGATTAACAGACTGCTTTCTTATTTGATTTTCATCTAAGAAATTTTTACCGGAATCAAGAATCCTAGTACGGATTTGGCGCAAACGTTCTTCCAAGGAAATTTTATTTGCAGAATTTTTTGAGTAAAGGAACTCGACAAAATCTAACACTTCTTCCTGTTTATCTGCTGGAAGAAAACGCCACTTTGCTAGCATTTCTTCTTCTAGATTCATAAGATAACTTGTATGATTTTTGACTCACTTCAACTTTTAAAAATCTAGATTTTTGGAGGAGTTTTTGTGGAACTTTCTACTTTAGCTTTATGGCATAGTAATAGGCGTCTACGGCAGTAGCCATTAGATTGAGATATGCTTGCAGCTTTTGTGAGATTTACTCTAGATATAATTAATCTTGAATCTTCTACAATAGGATGACAGTTCAGTGTAGCGTCGTTTTGATTTGTTGGGGTATAATACTCCTTTTTTACCTTTTTCTTTAGATGTATAGACTTGGCTTGAAGTTCAATTACAACTGGCGTTTTTGATGATGATTGTTGGGATAACAACCATTTCTCAGTTAAATACGTCACTGCACTTAAAATCATTCCTCCACTCATACCAATCATAGTGTTTCTCCCAACATATTGAACTCCAAAATATCCAATACTTACTGCGGCAACCATTGCACCAATGCTTGCAAGGCTATTTTTCAATGGGGATTTGTTCATGGGCTTTGGTACAATCTCTAACTGTGCAGGAAAAGCCAAAAAGCTCTTTTCCAATGCTTGTTGAGATACTTTCATCGGTTTGTGGCACAGTAAATCTTCTTGCTGCAATGATAAAGACCTATTTTCATTACTATTTCCAGTGAGCTTTAAACTATTTATTATAAAGGCAAATTAGTTTAGCTCACAAACTCTAATCATGGCAACCGTTTTTTTACGGTATTTATCAAGAGAGTACAGGAGACTAACAATACAATTACGGAGGTATCTTTAAGAGGTGATTTATAAAGTAAATCTTAAGAAGCAAGTCGATAGTCGGCTTTGGCTAAGTGTATAAGGGGTTCAGCCGAGATACGTGCAAAATGGGGCACGTTGTAAAGTTATATTAAGTAAATTCCTATATTCTTTACTCTGACTACTTTACAAGCCCCTCAAGCCAGAGCAAAAACCCCGACCTCATCTAACATTATTGGCACAGTCTCCATATCCATCTGTGATATTTTAAGATAAAGTGCTTTTTGTCAATAAGTTAAAATATTCAAAATTACCTTGATAAGAATGATACTTGTAATCATATTACTCTGATGCTACCGGCTTAGTGGTGCAGAAAACTTTTTTGAGTTTTAAGTAGAGAAAACAGTGACTTTAGAGAACTCAACTCTGGTCTGTAATTGCTCCCGTTTTTTAAGTAACGATGGTCGCGTAACCAACGGATGAACGCACCGTGTTCAAAGCCTCGATCTGCTAATAATCTCACTTGGCATCCTGGTGGCAACATTCGCAGTGTGGTTTCCAAGACTGGACGATAATCCTCATAGCCGACTGTGGCGCTGCCATGTTTCAAAACGCTCTGTCCTAAAGGAATTGACCTTCCTCCCCAAATTAAACACACCTCTATCAGGCAATATTTATCCCACAATACGCTGGTATCAAGAACTAGTGTCATTCCAATTCCCTCCCATGCCTTGAGAAACTGCTCTACCAGAGGGTAATAGAAAGTTTCGACATTAATTTTCGGGTTACTTCCTGTCACCTCTGTCTGTTTTTAAATCCTACCTATATCTACGTTTCAAGGCTTTTCTGCACCACTAAGTGCTACCGGATTGGGTATCACTGCCTCTAGTGTTCTTTCGATATTGGATTCATCTCTAACCTTAAAGTAGTAATAGAGATTTGTAACCGCTAGGTCAGAGACTTTTTGTAAGTTGTTTGAAGCTAATGTTTTGTACCCTGCAACACTAGCTTGTTGCTTAATATAAACTTCGTAGTCACAACGCAAATAAGGCTTGAACATAAACATCAACTGGTCACGCAGGGAGTAAAAATGAGCTTTTTCAGTTAAATATTCGTACGCTAGTTGTTCCGGAGGAACTGTTAACAATTCGGTAGCTAAGTTGACATCTAGGGTATGGGCAGGTTCTAAAGTGTTAAAATCGCTGCTAACTAAAAGTTTGATTTCAGCTTTTGAAAGTGAGCGCATCCAATCAACCCGTGCCTGCCATATTTCCAGAATAGCGAAGTCATGGTTGCGAATACGGCTAATTTCAGGAAAGAGAAAATCCAGATCGTCGTATGACTCGCAATGTCCAATTACAATACAGGAGTGTTCGCTGATTTTATCGCGGAGATGCCAAAGGCATTCGCTGACAGCAGACATCTCATTCTGCACTTGATATGTAATAACAATTGCTTGTTCAATTGCCCAAGCGCATTCAAATCTGCGGATCTGTCCCAATGCAGATATCTCTTCCAGTAGGTGAGGATTGGTGTAATCTGCTAATGCCTTCAACAGCATTTTTCGTACATCAACGATTTCATCATTTCTCGAAGTAAAATCTTTTAATTGTATTACCGACTGTAAGCGGTTAATAGCTTGGACAAACAGTGTATACGCTCGTACTAAAACTAGGCGATGCTGTTCAAAATTAACATCTTGGACTATTTGCTCTACAATTTGCCGGATTTCAGCTTCTTGATCTTTGACAGCTTGACTCAAATTAATAAAGCCATTTTTAACTTCAAGTCGCATTTGCTGGACTTCTCTTCTAAATTTGAGTACCTGGTGCAGGTTTACAGCTTTTAGCGCGACAGTTGCTACCGTTCCTACCCCAATTAAAGCTGTGGTTGCTTGTAGCACTCCCAGGTTTGTTTGAAGTGATTGCAAACCAGTTCGTATAAAATCATTCTGCTGATAGTTTTTTTGGAAATCTATATCTATATAGGTTTGCACCATGTTTGCTCCTTTCATTAGGAACTGAACGGGTGTAATAAGCGGTGATACAAGATTATTATTGACTAGCGCACTAACTGCATAACCAACAAACTGTCCTGTTGCACTATCGCATACTATGCCGATAGAGATTCCATTACTAAATACTTCTACATACTTACCAGATTTGATACCAGCTTCAACATTAGATGTAAATTTAAATAACATATTTTACTTTGTAACATTTAGTTTTTTCAGCCTAGCTGTTGCTTAAATTTTAACTTAAAGGGTTTGGCAGGACTGTGCCAAAACGGGAAAATTGTATGCTAAGAAATTAATGCAAACGCTAAAACCGTTATGAAGCTTAGATTCGAGACATTGCTGAAAATCATTTTTTATTTTCTGGCGCTGCTCCTTCAGTTGACAGTTCAAGAGAAATACTAATTCTCTGAAAAAGGAAAATTAATATTGCTATTAATAGTAGAACAGTATTACTTTTAGCCAAAACTGATATTTACTTACTGCCCATAATTTGGGATTTTCTCAAAGGCTCGTTGTGCTACTTTTTTCGCACGCCGAGAAGTCACTTTTGAATATCGCAAAGTCATTTGAATCGTCTCATGTCCCATCAACGCCCGTAGTTCGTCGATACCCATCAAACCGACCCTTTCCGTGCCAAAGGTATGTCTCAAGTCGTAGAAACGAATTCCTTCTAATTCGCTTACACCCTTAATGAACTAATCATATCGCTCAAATTTAAATTCAGCCCTTATTGTGGAGAATCCTATAAGCAGTCGGAAAAATTACATGTTTAACAGCAAAATATTTCAATACTTCATTGGCTCGATTTCGGGCATCTACTTTAATTAAATTAGACGGTCAAAAACTTGCCTACCCGCGAATTATTATCTAGCGAAGCTGTCACCAGGGGCAAGATAGTCTGGAAACTATTTCTATATCTACGCTATAGCATTTTTGACATCGAACTAGAATTTCTGCATGAAGGTTAAATGCACATGGCTGGTACGTTGAAAAAATAGCTACCCATTTTAACTGGACTCCGCAAACAGTGAGAGAAGTTTTGCATAAATGGGAAAAGCTTGGTATACAAGGGCTTTGGGGAAAACTTTCTTCCAGGGGGAAAACCGAAGTGCAAGGAGGAAGACAAGTTTCTTAAACACTTACCGTAATAATACTGATATTTATATATATTGAAATTGAAAAGTACCGTAATAGCACGGTTACAATGGCTAGAGTTTTTTATTAAAACTATTTCATTCAAACTATTGAGTATTCTAATCAGGGTGGCTACATTATGTCAACAAGAAAAAATATTGTCAAGAAGGTCAAAAAAGTCGCATTAATAACTGCTTATTGACACAGATGGTAGGCGTAGACTTATTGTTGATTGTTTCAACTCAAAAATATTTTCAATTAAGTCAATAAACTATAATTTAATGGTTAAATAATTATTTAGCTCATTATTGAAATAATAGCAAGATGCTTAAATATAAATAAAAAACAAAATTACTGTTATAAATTAGTTATTAGCTTTTGACTTATTTTTCAAATAAATCAGTCTATCAAATTCATAGTTTATTGATTAGAGAAATGGCATTTTAAAAATTTAATAATATTATTAATTCCAAGCTAAATCAATATTATAAATCAGTTTAAATACTCAATACATAAATAACTTTTGGTTAACTAAGTTCGGAAAAACTAATAATTCAATAATCATGATGAACACATTACTAATCGGGAATCAAGTAGTTGACTTATTGTCACGTATTACGGGGCAAAAACTCACTCAACGGGATGCCACGCGGCCAGTGATATTCTTAGCTAATTTGGTTACAGTATTGCTGGGAGTAATGTTTGTTGATGGCATAGTTACAGACGAAAAAAAACAAAGGCTGCTAGCAATATTATATCGCTTTAGTACACCAGGAAGTGATGTAAGGCGACTGACACATTTAATGATTAAGGGAATTAAAGAATATCAGCTTTATCTGAAAGTTAATGAACTACTAACTTTAATAAATCCACTTACACAATCAGAACGACTCTTATTGATTGGCTTTGGTTACGAAATGTCGGCAGCTAATAGCAAGGGTGACTCCCGTAAGCAACAGTATTTGCGACTTTTAGCCAAGTATTTAGATGTTAAACCGCAACATTCGCTAGTTTTAGCAGCTGCATTTAAACCTGAAAAGCATTTTGATAAAGCAGTTTTAAATGAGGTATATATGCTACTAGAACCGGAACGTTTTCAAGGAGAAGGTACTCTATTTGTTAAGGGATCTAGCGATAAACTGCGGATTATGCCTGTTAAAACTATAATGACTGAACCACATGTGCCTGTATCCTATGAAGGGTTAAAAAAGTTTCATGAGCTTAACAAGCAGTTAGATAATTATTGCCAGCAGATTTTCCAAATAGTTCAAGCCTGTTCTGAAGGTAATTTTGTACCTAAAGATTTAATTGACGAAGTTAGTATGGTTTTAAAAAATCTGCAATCACAGCGGTTTCGATTAGCGGTTGTAGGCGAGTTTAGCCAAGGGAAATCTACTTTAATCAATGCTTTACTTGGTGAAGAAATTCAACCTACACGAGAAATTCCCTGTAGTGGTACAGTAACAGTTTTAAAGTATGGGATGCAAAAACGGATAGTCTGTCGTTATAAAGATGGAAGCGAAGAAGAAATTGAATTTGACGAATACCAACAAAAAGCAAGTATTTCTGAAGATACAGCAATTGGTTGTGTAAGTGATAAACTGCTACAATCTGAGATTGAGGAAATCATTTTTGAACACCCGGATTTGGAACTATGTAGTAGCGGTGTAGAAATCATTGATTCACCCGGATTAAACGAACATCCCGAACTGACGGCTGTTACTCAAAAGTTACTCCAAGATATTGATGCTGCTATTTTTCTTACTAATGCCTCACGTTCACTAACGCAAGGCGAACGCAACTTGTTACATGAATTGAAAATCAAACTGAACCATGGTAAAGATGACAAACCTGCAAATAACTTATTTATTGTGGGAAACTTTATGGATTTAGTACGTACAGATAAAGGTCGCGAACAAGTAAAACAGAGAATTTACAACTTTGTTGAAGGTGATAACCCGATAATTACAGGTAAAAACCGTGTTCATTTTATTTCGGTACAAGCTGCGCTTGATGCAATTTTAAACGGATACGAGGATGAGTATCTAAAAAATTTTAATAGTTTTACCAAATCAATAGAAAAGTTTTTAATGATTGAACGTGGAGCATTAAAACTTGAGCGTTCAGTCGATGAAATTAATAAATTAATTCAAAAAGTTATCAGTAGACTGAAGAAAACTGACGATACCCTAAAAGATAATATGCAGACTTATCAAACGGAAAAACAGAAAATTTTAGAACAAATTGGAGAAGCTAGTGGACGTGATGTCAAAATATGTGTATTAGCGGTTAGAATTATAGAGCAAGCACTTGAAAAAGCAAATACTTCTTGGGATGAGTGGTATCAGGGTTTAAGTGAACGTATGATATTAAGAAGCGATCATTGGTATTCTAAACATGGATCATTTTGGAGCAAAGACAAATTAATTCGAGAATATATTCCATGCTTTATGGAAGACTTAATAGATGAAATTAATGAGTGGAATAAAAATCAGATGAATGATATAATATTGCGAGACAGTTTACAAATATTAAATGAAAGTATTCAATATGAATTAAGCACAATTCAAGCTGACTTTCAGCAATTATATATAAAATCAGACACTTCTTTTAATAATCGATTGGATTTTTTTAGTGGTAATATTAATAGTGAATTTATGGGATTTAGTAGTGTTAGTATTAGTAACGCTTTAGGAGTTGAAATAGGGCTATCTCCAGGAGGAATTAGTTTTATAGCAGCCTTTATAGCAGCCATTATAGCTAAAGTTACTATGATTATTAATACCTTTGAATTAGAGGAGGCGGATGATGATGAATTGTATAATCCAATCAAAATCAAAGTTTTAGAAATAGGTCTTGAAAAATTTGATCAATGCATTGATAAAGTTTATGAGAAATTATATGAAAATTTTGACACAGCTTTCGATAGTCAAGTTGAATCAGCAAATCGATTTATCGAGCAATCTATCTCACTTTACGAAAACCTTTTAGAACAGCAGGAAAAAGCGGAACAAGAAAGTATCAAAAAATATAATATATCTAAAGCGTTTATTTTGCAGCAGTGCCAACAACTTGAGCAAGTCCAAAATGGAATCAATACAGATATTGGGATCTGGTACTCAGAGATAATTAATAAAATAAATTATTAAGAGGCAATATGATTAACTCCGAAAGCCTTACCATTAAAACAGTTAAGAAACCGTTCGTTTATTTGACTTTTATAGTTGCATTTAATCCTGGCTCAAAGCGATGATTGCAGGTTGGTTGCAAATATAGCATTTGCGTCTGTTATGATGTACAATAAATTAAAATATAAATACCTGTAAATTAAATCATACTCTGTCGATCTTCGAGAAAAAATAGTTGCAGCACATCTTCAAAAAAACATTTCAATCAGGAAAGTAGCTAACATATTTTCCATCTCAAAAAGTTTAGTCCAAAAGCTTGTAAAACAACAAAAACTTGAAGGAAATTTAACGTGAGTTCGACGGCTCTAAAAAACGGCAGGAGGCAGTGCAGCAAATCTTTTGGGTAAATGTCAATTGAGGGTTTTTTGGGCAAATAGGTGTAAGCAGCCAAACCAGCCATCAAGTTGACCAAAAACTATACAGTAATAATTTTTGGGCTAGGTTTGTAGGGCAACGTATATCAAATATAACTATTTTAAAAAGAAGCTACAGCAGCGTACTATACGCAGATATTGCAAATGAAATTGGATTACTGTTTGAAGTAGAAAATGGGAGTAGATTTATCGCTTCTCACGGATTATATGACGATTCGGATGAATTTTCAGTCATTCAGGAATCACAGATTGATAATAAAATTCGTAATCAGATCCAAGGACTTAGAGGAGAGAGTGAAAAAAAGGGCGTTGCTGAATAGTAGGATAAATGTCTCTGTGGCTTATACTGAGCCTACAAAATCATAGCCAAATCATAGCCAAAAAAACAAGCTGGATATCCCAAATTCTGATCTGATAGTCAAAATAGTCACAAATACAAGTAAGAGAACTAGCTTTTCAACATCTGAATTCCTTCAAAAGCCTGAAGCCCTTGCTTTTACGTTGATTATTTCATCAATCTAAAAAGCCCGTGACGAGGATTGAACTCGTGACCTCACCCTTACCAAGGGTGTGCTCTACCACTGAGCCACACGGGCGAAATTTGGTTTCGATTTTTCAGCTAAAAGTTAAAATGCTGGGAGTTTTGATGCTTACCCAGTCATTATAACTTATAACTTCGTAAGTGGTGGGCCGGGCTGGATTTGAACCAGCGTAGGCGCAAGCCAACGGATTTACAGTCCGTCTCCATTAACCACTCGGACACCGACCCGATTTGTCTCACGATTTAAAATCTTAGCACCACCTTTTATAATTAGCAAGTGGCTAGAAAAAATAACTTTGTAGGTAGAGATCGCAACAAAACTGCGTCTCTACCTTATGGATAAAAAATACTGGTTACACGCTCATCTCCAGCATTCTTTGCATTGGTCGCAGTGCAGCCAGCCGAATATCCTCTGACATAGTAATTTCGGGAGTGCGATTTTTCATTGCCCAATAGAGCTTTTCTAGGGTGTTTAACCGCATAAACGGACATTCGTTACAAGCGCAGTTATTCATCGGCGGTGCAGGAATGAAGTGCTTGTCAGGAGCTAGTTTTTGCATTTGATGAATGATTCCCGGCTCCGTAGCAACGATAAATTCTTTGGTAGGGCTGCTTTGACAATACTTGAGTAAAGCGGCTGTAGAGCCAATAAAGCTGGCGTGGCGCAATACACTACTTTCACATTCTGGATGTGCGATCGCCTCTGCTTCGGGATGGGCAATTTTTAACTGGACAATTTTCTTTTCCGAAAAGGTTTCATGGACAACACAGCTACCTTGCCATAGCACCAAATCTCGTCCTGTCTGTTCCATCACATACCGCCCCAAATTCCGATCTGGGGCGAAAATAATCGGCTGTTCTTTCGGTATCTGCTGCACAATTTTCACAGCGTTGGAGCTAGTACAAATAATATCGCTCATCGCCTTGATATCAGCAGAGCAGTTGATGTAAGATACCACCAAATGATCTGGATACGCTGCTTTAAAAGCTGCGAATTCCTCTGGTGGACAACTGTCTGCTAAAGAACAACCAGCATTCAAATCTGGTAAAAGTACTAATTTATCGGGATTAAGTATCTTTGCTGTTTCTGCCATGAAGTGAACGCCAGCAAAGACAATCACATCCGCATTGGTTTTTTCGGCGGCTCTTGCTAGTTGTAATGAATCCCCAATAAAGTCTGCAATATCCTGAATATCTGGCTCTTGATAATAATGCGCCAGGATAACGGCGTTGAGTTCTTTTTTGAGACTCTGAATCGCGGCAAACAAATCTAGTGGTAGTTCACCCAGTTGGGTGTTTTCTCGTTGAGCTAGTGCAGTGGTAAACACAGTTTAGGGGTGCTTTATGTTGCAAATGTATGTCCTGTGGATTCAATTATAGTAGTTTTTACCAAAAATAGTGGACGGTTGATATTTTGGGGTTGTGTCCAAATCGGGCTGAGTTTCATATCCTGGAGATAGACGGCAAGGAAAGTGGCATGACCAGTCAGAAAACTCAATCGATAAACCTCAAAATTGCTGTAGTTGGAGATATTCACGACCAATGGGAAGTGGAAGATGGCGTTGCACTCAAGCATTTGGGTGTTGACTTAGTGCTGTTTGTCGGGGATTTTGGCAATGAATCGGTGGAAGTGGTCAGAGCGATCGCATCTCTCGATATTCCCAAAGCAGCCGTGATGGGCAACCACGATGCCTGGTACACCGCCACCGAATGGGGACGCAAAAAGGCTCCTTATGACCGCTCTAAGGAAGACTGGGTACAGGAACAACTCGATTTATTAGGTTCGTCCCATGTTGGTTACGGTAAGTTGGATTTTCCCGCTTGGAATTTAACTGTAGTGGGGGGTCGTCCCTTTACTTGGGGTGGCCCAGAGTGGAAATTCGCGGAAATCTGTAAAGAACGTTACGGTGTGACGAGTTTGGAAGAATCCGCCGATCGCATCTTCAAAGCTGTTAAAAGCGCCGCTTACGAGACAATTATATTTTTGGGTCACAATGGGCCTAGTGGGTTAGGCGATCGCCCCGAAGACCCCTGCGGCAAAGACTGGCACCCAATTGGCGGCGACTTTGGCGATCCAGATTTGGGCGAGGCGATTTCTCAAGCCTTGACTGCTGGTAAAACCATTCCTCTGGTGACATTTGGTCACATGCACCGAGATTTACGCCATACCAAGAAGGTGCAGCGCAAGCCCATCTTTAGAAGTCCAGAGGGGACAATTTACTTAAATGCGGCTAGTGTCCCCAGGATTGTGGAAAATGACAGCGAGAAGTTGCGTAACTTTTCCATTGTCACCCTAGAGGCGGGTGTGGTTTCGCAAGTTTCCCTAGTTTGGGTGGGGAATGACTTTCAGGTGGCTAAGGGGGAAATTTTGTATGAGCGATCGCGTATTGTGTCGTAGACATTCGCATCCAGTAGTGCAATCTGCGTAGATAATAGGGTATAGTATTATCTGTCAAGTTTAGTGCTAACCAACAAAAGCGCCTGAATAGCGTCTGAAACTAGGATCAGCACAAGTTTGACAGATTTACTGGAGAGGTGGCAGAGTGGTCGATTGCGTCCGACTTGAAATCGGATGAGGCTAAAACCTCCGGGAGTTCGAATCTCCCCCTCTCCGTTGAATGAATGTTGTTATCAAGTAGTACACCTGTTTTGCATCTGCAATATATCCAAATAGATGCACAAACAGTATTTGGTTAACTACTGATGAATAATCTAAATATTAAAGAAGAAGCCCGCAAATTGATTGACAAATTGCCAGAAAATTCCACATGGGATGATTTGATGTACCAAATTTATGTTCGGCAAACTGTTGAAGCTGGACTAGCCGATAGCAAAGCTAGTAATGTTATTTCTGTACAAGAAGTGCGTAAAAAATTTGGGCTACCAGAGTGAACGTTTACTGGACAGCAACAGCAGTAGAAAATCTGTCAGCAATTTCTGCTTAAAATTTATTAATTATATGTTGCGCTAAAGAGTCATATTCTTTATCCATTCTATCCATCAAATCTTGCTGATAGTCTGACCATCTACGTGAAGTTTTCTTTGGTTTTTTTGTCATAGCCAAGTATTTAAGCGGAAGATTTAAATGTTGAATATGACTAGCTCCATTATTTAGATCCTCAATTTTTGCTATTGGCTCTGAATTTACAAAATCAGGTACACATTGATAAGGAATTTTGTCCTTCAATTGTGGAATTAGTTGCTTTTCTACTTCTTCTTGGACATTTTTTAAATGTACCTCATCAATCACAGTCTCTTTACGTTCACGAAGTGAGGGAAATCTAATACTATCAAATCCGTTGTAAATCCAACCACCCCATTTTGGCTTACCCTTTGATGGAATAAAATTATCAAAACTATTTGACTCTTTATAACTACGTTCTCCTAACTCCCATTCATTAATAAATTTTGGCAACATAGCGCCAATTAAAGTAATACAATAAGCAGAAAACAAATCAGCAGTGCATGGAACTAAAAAATAGTCTGAACAGTATAATGCAGAACGAACAAGTGTATTGAATGCAGGGGGTAAATCAATTAATACATAATCTTACTCTTTGCCTTCTTCTTTAAGAGTGTTGACTAAAAGAGAAGGAATTAAGAATTTTCTCAACCCTATACCCAGTGTTAAATCCTTGCCTACATCAAGTGAATCAGCATGGCGATTAAGCCAAAAGTCACCCAAGACTACATCTATTACTTGATTTTTAATACTATTTTGCTTTTCAAAGAAGCTGTCTTTCATATATAATTCATAATCATTACTTTTTCCTTTTGTGAGACTGCTAAGTAAATTAGTATATTTTGGTGGATAAATGTAAATTTTTGGGATTTGATTTTGGACGTATGATTGTGCGTAAGCTCTAATTGTTCTAGCTAAAGGATACTCTGTTGATTGCTCCAGATATTGAGCTAACTCTTGATAACCAATTGTTATTAAAGACAGATTACACTGGGGGTCAAAATCTATCACTAGGACTCTTTTTCCTGCTGTTGCTAATGATGCACTCAAATTAAAAATAGTAGTTGTTTTACCAACTCCGCCTTTGTTATTAAAAATTGAAATAATTTTGGTATCCATAATTATCCTTTATTTGAAGATATAAATTTCAATTGCTCGAATTAGCTATTGTAATTTTGATTTACTGTCTAGTTAGATACTAAATATAGTTAATCTAAAAAATTATGTTTTTTATTATACTACAAAAATTAGTTTTTATTAGTAATATTTGCTTTTTAAAGGTAGTAGTTAATACTAGGATATCGAAAGTTTTGAAAAAATCCGGTTTTTAGCTTCGGCTGATTAGAGACTCATTGTGCGATCGCTCCCTTCACCCTCTGCTTGCATCGTGCTAGCATGATGATAAATTCTACTTTGAGGTAAAGCGATGGCTACCCTTTATGTGAGAAATTTACCCGATGATTTGTATGCAAAACTGCAAGAGTTAGCGGCATCTGAACACCGTTCCATTAACGCCCAAGTTATAACTCTGTTAGAACAAGCTTTAAAAACTGAAGCACAGCAAATAGAAGACCAGAAACGCCAGAATGTACTTAAAGTCCTAGAAGAAAGTCGCCAGCGTCGCCGTGTGAATCCAGCAGATTTCGGATTACCTGATAGTACTCAACTGATTCGAGAAGACCGCGATAGATGAGCAATCCTCTTAGATGCGTGGTAGATACCAGTGTGTGCATCAAGTATTTTATTGCTGACCCACTAACTGGCAAAGTTAATCAACTCTTCGGTCATCTCGCTAATCCACAGACAGAAATTTTTGTTCCAGACCTTTTTTACATTGAGTGTGCTAACACCTTCTGGAAGTATGTCCGTGCAAGGATGTACACTGCTGCTGAGGTTCAGACAGATTTAGCTACTCTGAAAGCTTTTCCGTTGCGTGTTGTTTCAACAGCTGATTTGATGGCGGATGCAGTTACTATAAGCTTGAGTTATGGAACTTCTGCCTACGATGCTTCTTATATAGCACTTTCACAGCAGGTTAATGCTACTTTGCTGACTCTCGACGGTAAGCTGGTAAAGGCTTTAGCAGGTTCGTCTTATAATGTTTACTCGTTTAATGACTTTGAGGTTCCGCCGTTGGAGTCAATGTAGAAGCGATCGCCTTTCATCAGCATATATTCAACCCCAAAGCATTGAATGAGGCTAAACAAATCGATATATAACTCCGAATTGGGGAAATCAAATTTTTATCACTAACTTATCTTAGTTGCAATAAAATTAGTTTGTAAAGCAGGGGATAAACCTGCTGTTTTTTAATATTCAATTGTCAAAAATGCCTTTTACTTATAACCGCACTGTTCGCTTTCAAGATACTGATGCTGCTGGAGTAGTTTATTTTGCTAATGTTTTGGGTATTTGCCATGAAGCTTATGAAGAATCTTTAGAAGCATCAAGTATTAATCTCAAAGATTTTTTTACTAATCCATCTGTAGCTTTTCCCATTGTTCATGCTAGTGTCGATTTTTTGCGTCCTATGTTTGGTGGGGACAAGTTGCTGATTAGCTTAATTCCCCAAAAAATAGGTGTTGAGAAGTTTGAAATTACTTACGAAATTACTGTGGGTGAGGTGATAGTTGCTAAGGCTATTACTCGTCATGTTTGTATTGATGTGAGTAGTAGAAGTAAGCAGGAATTACCTGATGAGATAGTTCAGTGGTTGGAGACGAACCGCAGAGACGCAGAGGACGCAGAGAGAAGAAGGTCGAGAGAGATTATGTGATGGAATTTTGCAGGAATTCTGTGGCGATTTGCTGTAACTGTTGACGGTTAATTTTACCTTGGGAGTTGCGAGGTAGGTATTGCTGGGGAATCCAATATTTTGGGATTTTAAATTTGCTGAGTTTGTTTTTGAGTAGGGTTTGGATTTTTAAGGCAGAGATATCTGATTGTTTGGGAATGTAAATTGCTATTAAGGCTTGTCCCCAGTGTTTATCTGGGATGCCGATGACACAGATATCACTAACCATTTGAGTAGCTTGTATTGCTGATTCAATCTCTGCTGGGTAAATATTTTCTCCACCTGTAATAATTTTGTCGCTGTTACGTCCGACAATATTTAAATTACCTTGTTCGTCTAAAAAGCCTAAATCATCTACTTGGAAATAAGTTTGATTTTCTCTATTTTTAGGATAGTAACCAATGGCTAAAGATTGAGCATGAATGGTGATATTTCCGATTTGATTTGAATTTAAAATCTCGCCTTGCTGATTGCGAATAGTTACTTTTGCATGGGGAAGAATTTGACCACTGCTAATTTTACCGCCGAGAAAATCATCTGGTTTGAGGGTAGCAATTTGAGAGGCGGTTTCTGTCATGCCATAGGTAGGTGCTAACCGGATGCAATTAAATCTGGATTTTTCTAGTAGTTCGTTCCATGCTGGCGCACCTCCCAAGAGTACAGTATTAAATTGGGATAGCCATTCAGTTAATTCTGGATTTTGTAGGAGGCGTTGTAACTGTGTTGGTACTAAAGATATAAAAAATTCTGATTGTTTAATATTTAATATTTGACCGGATTCTACGGCTTTAAATGGTTGAATAGCTAGTTTACCTGCGGTGGTAAAAGAGCGCATAAATTGCATTAAACCGCTAACGTGATATAGCGGTAACACGCAAAATGAATTGACTTGTTTGATTTGAAAGTATTCTGTAAATCCTTGTACCGATGAGATGAGAGTTTCCCAAGTATGGATGGCAAATTTAATTTCTCCCGATGAACCACCTGTAGGGATCATGATGCTATTGGGAATTGGGCATTGGCTATTATTATGTTCATTTCCCATTCCCCATTCCCCATTCCCCATTCCCAAAATAATATCTGGCTGTACTAAATCAAAGACTTGTTGCCATTCTTGTGTTCCCCAGTCGGGGTTACAAAGAAAAACTGGATAATTAGCTGCACAAGCGGCAATAAAACTTGCTAAAAATCGCACTGGTTCGCGTTCGGCTAAGATAATTTTTGGTGGTGTTCCACACGCTGATCGTTGTGTTAGTTCTAAATATAATTCTTGAGCTATTTGATTAAATTTGCGGCTGTTGTAACCGATAAGCCAATCATCATGAGTTAGGTTATTAAGACAGTCTAAAGGCTGTTGCATAAACTTTGAAACCACGTTTCTTCTTGTTCAAAAAAATGGTCTATGCCAAAACCAATTGCCCTATTATTTCGGGATAATTCGGCTGCTAGCTGGAGTGCCGCAAGTCTAGCGATCGCAGTTTCAAATACTGATGAAAATACAGTATCAATTTGATGCTGGTGGCAAAACGTTCTCAAACGAGATGGCGATCCGGCTATCCCAGGCTTGATCACAAAAATCCCTCGCCAACCTTGTTGATAACAGGCGGCGAGTTGCCCAAGTGTGGCGACAGATTCATCTAAAGCGATCGCAGTTTCATAACTCGTACTCAATTCCAACATCTGCTGAAATTGCTCAACGGGTAGCGGTTGTTCGATAAATTCAATTTCTAGGGTTACTTCTGGATTTGCTTTGAGATTGTCGCAAGTCCGCAGCCATAAGTTAGCTTCTTCATAGCTGAGTCCACCGTTGGCATCTAATCGCAGTTTGGTAAAGGCTGGTAGGGTGTGTATCAGCGACTCAAAAATTTTTAGTTCATGAGCGATCGCATTCACACCAATTTTCCACTTAAACGTGCGATATCCCTGCTGCCACAACGTTTCCCATTGATTTAAAGCCGCTTCACCAGCTGGTAATAAGGCACTGAAAGATTGGGCATTGGGCATGGGGCATGGGGCATTGGGCATTGAGAAGAATTCATTTCCCCACTTCCCACTCCCCCACTCCCAAGCTGACTCAAAGCCAAACTGACAAGCAGGTAACTCATCTGGGATAGAGAAAATTATCTCGTCTGTGATTTCTTCTGGGAGTTGGCGACAAAAATCTAAGGCTTGTTCTAGGGTTTCGGAACCAAACCAGCTAATGGGGGCGATTTCTCCCCAGCCGACTTTACCTGATTCATCGGTGAGACGGAGGATAATACCTTCACGAATATCCCAATTACCATGATTGGTGGTAAGCGATCGCAAAAATCTTCGCTGATATGGACGAAATTCAAATCTATAGTCATTAGTCATTAGTCAATTTATCTCTGCCCAATGCCCCATGCCCCATGCCCAACTAAAGCATAAATCCCAGTCCGAGCAGCAAGCAAGCCCAGAAATGCACGGCTACGGCGATGAATTTACAGTTACTAACTTTGTCGGGCTGGTTGTGATTTTCTTGGACGTGGCGGCATAATTTGACAGCAAAGGGTAAACTCACCCAACTCAGCAATGTCCAAGGTGGAGAAATCCCCAATAGTACAAATAGCAAGGTGAGAGGATAAATGCTACCAGTAAACCAAACTAGGAGTTGTGCCCCTTTTTGGGTTCCGAGACGGACGATAGGCGATCGCTTCCCTGCTGCTATGTCATCCTTAACTTGGTGAAAGTGTGAGCAAAACAAAATTAAGGTTGTGGCAATCCCGACAATCACTGAGGCTGCTAAACTCGTTATTGACCAAGTTTGGGTTTGGCTATAATATGCGGCTTCCACTGCTAAGGGGCCAAAGGCAAAAAAGCAAATAATCTCGCCTAAACCTTGATATCCTAAGCGAAAGGGAGGTCCTTGGTACGTATAGCCTAAACCGCAGCACAGGAGTATTATACCGATAACAGTTAGGTCATGTTGCCAAAAGGCGATCGCTAGTATGCCCAGCAATCCCAAACCTAAACACAAATTTCCTATCCAAAATATTAATGGCTTATTGCCTGTTAAGTTCACCAGAGAATGGTGCTTATTTTTATCGATACCTGTTTCAGAATCAAACACATCATTACTGATATTTTCCCAGGCAAGAATTAAGATTGCCGCAGCGACAAAAGTAGAAAATACTACACCATTGAAAATTTTATTTTCGGCAAATGCTACTGCTGTTCCTACCCAAATGGGCATAATGGCAACGCTATACATTGGCGGTTTAATCGCTGCCATCCATAACTTGGTGTTGGGATAAAAAATTTGCTTGGTGGTCATCAGTTGTGATTAATTAAATTACCGGAATATTACTCACACTTTAGATTTTATGATTTAAAGAGACGTTAGAGATGGGTGATATATAAATAACTGTCACTTTTACTATGGCTTCTTAACCTTGTGTTGTTAACACTCACCCTCACGTTGCAGTCTCAGGCTGAAACTGTCTTATCATAGTCTGAGAACACCATAAATAAGGCAAACCCTACGCTGGTGAAATAGCAACTTAATATGTTACCTGTAAAAATACGACCACGATTAATTACACTTTAGGAAGTTAACTTAAAAAAAATTTACTATCGTTAAATCCATGACAGTTTCACCATGTCGTAGCAAATTCTTTGTAAAGCACAAAGATTTATATCAATTTCTGGTAGCAGTGCAAGAAAAGTGCGTCAAAAATAATTGCAGACAAATTGTCAGTGTCTCCCAAGAAATTGATTTAGTTGACCCTTTACTTGTATTAGATGAACTTACACAAGCAAATGAAATAAATTTTTACTTTGAGGACAGAGGTAAAGGAGAAGCGATCGCGGCAATTGATGCTGTAGCAAAATTACAGATTGATGGCTCAGACCGTTTTAATCAAGCAGAATATTTTATCAAATCTTGTCTAAAGAATATAATTAATTTTGGTAACGGAAACCAACCTTTTTCTGGGCCTCACTTTTTTTGTTATTTTAGCTTTTTTGATAAAAACGCCCAAGTAGATTATCCATTTCCATCTGCTACCATTTTTCTTCCACGTTGGCAAGTAGCCGTAAAAAATCAGCGTTGCATATTAGTAACAAATATAATTATCAATCCAAATGTAAATATTGCAAGATTGTTGGAGAATGTGCAAAATAAAATTGAATTTATCCAATCTTTAGAAAATTATTCTGCTAATATTGATTGTTTTCCAGCAACCTTATATAAAAAGTCTGTCACAAATGCTCCTCAATTTAAACGTTCAGTAGTATCTGCTTTAGAAAAAATTCGGTCTAGTCATTTAAGCAAAATTGTATTAGCAGATATATTAGATGTAAAGTCAAGCACCCGGTTTAGCTTAGTTAAATCATTAAATAATCTTAGGCAAAATCATCCTAATTGTTATATTTTTTCTACCAGTAATGGCAAAGGACAAAATTTTATTGGTGCAAGTCCAGAAAGATTAATTAGTATTAATAATCAACAGTTAATCACTGATGCTTTAGCTGGTTCTGCACCACGAGGTAAAACCCCTGCGGAAGATGCAGCCAATGCCAATCGTTTATTAAATAGTGAAAAAGAAAAGCATGAACATTCGCTAGTACTTAATTTTATAACCCAACGTCTATCCCAGTTAGGTTTATCACCTCAAATATTAGCACCACGGCTGCGACAATTATCGAATATCCAGCATTTATGGACACCTATAAGTGCGATAGTTCCTACTAACATCCATCCATTAAAGATTGTCGGACAATTGCATCCTACGCCAGCCGTTGCAGGTGCATCACGAGATGTAGCTTGTGCCGAAATTCGTCGTTATGAAAGCTTTGAGAGAGGTTTGTATGCTGCACCTTTAGGTTGGATAGATTCTCAGGGTAACTGCGAGTTTATTGTGGGAATTCGTTCAGCATTAATTGATGGCGATCGCGCGAGATTGTATGCTGGTGCTGGTATAGTTGCGGGATCTGATCCTGACAAGGAGTTTGCAGAGGTGCAACTTAAACTTCAAGCTTTACTGAAAGCATTAGTTTAAAGTTAATTACTAATCTTGTATGCCAGCTAAAGATATTTACCACAATTCTGTTAGAAACGCCCTTGAAAAAGAGAGTTGGCATATTACCAACGATCCATTTATCTTAAGATGGGGTGCAAGAGATTTATATATTGATTTAGGTGCGCAAAAGCTAATAGCAGCAGAGAAAAGCGGGCATAAAATAGCAGTAGAAGTTAAAAGCTTTATCGGTGCTTCTCCAGTAACCGATTTAGAAAAGGCTCTGGGACAATATATTTTATACTACGATATTCTTAGTCGCTTAGAACCAGACCGCCGCTTGTATCTTGCTATTCGTCAACAAACATACTCAGAATTGTTCCAAGAACCAATTGGTAAGATATTGATAGAAAATCAGCGTCTTTGTTTACTCGTCTTCGATTCAGAACTAGAGGTGATTCTAGAATGGATACCTTAGATAATTATCGCAAAATAATTGAAAAAATATTAGCCGAATATGCCCGACTTCCCTATGCTCATGGAGAACTAGAAAGACAGCTAATTATTGATGAAAATGCAAACCATTACCTACTACTCACACTTGGCTGGGAAAACAAACAACGGGTACATGGGTGCCTTGTCCACGTTGATATTATCAACGATAAAATTTGGATTCAAAGAGATGGTACCGAAGATGGTATTGCTAACGAATTCGTCAATGTCGGCATTCCTAAAGATCGTATTGTTCTAGCCTTTCAACCTACCGAAATAAGAAAGTATACTGATTTTGCTGTTACATAAATTTTAAATCTAGCGATCGCGCGAGATTGTATGCTGGTGCTGGTATCGTGGCTGGCTCCGATCCTGACAAGGAGTTTGCAGAGGTGCAGCTGAAACTTCAAGCTTTACTGAAAGCGTTAGTTTAACATTCAAAAAAGGACGTTTTTAAACAGATTATTTGAGTTGATTTTAATTATCCAAAGAATTGTAGGCTTCATTGAGTTTGGTGGCTGACTCTTCTAATAAGCGTTGTTCATGAGGATTTCTTGGTAACACCAGTTGGCGCTCAATACCTTGGGAACTAATGATACATGGAAGTCCAAGAACAACTTCACTACCAACTCCATAGTTAGAATTTGCTCTCACCGATACTGGAAATATCTGCTTTTCATCCCGCAGGATGGTATCAACTAACTGACAAACTACTATTGATATGCCATAGCTAGTATTTCCCTTACGTTCAGAAATGTTATAACCTCGCTTACGGGTTAACTCTGCGTACTCTTGCTGAATTTGTTCCAGCGTTGCTCCTTGTGGTATGGGAAATTCAGCTAACAAAATTCCCCCAATAAATGCACTAGACCAAACGACAAATTCACTGTCTCCATGTTCTCCAATCACATAAACATGAACGTCTTGTTTACTAACGTTCAGTCGCTTACCAAGTTGATATCTCAGTCTAGCAGTATCAAGAACGGTTCCTGAACCGAAAATTAAGTTTTCTGCTCTAGTGGAATTGGCGATCGCAATCCGTGTTAGTACATCCACTGGATTGCTAACGATAAGTACGATTGAATTCGGTGCAACTCGATCCAATTCTTTTATTGTTGAACGCATAATTTCTGCATTATCGCTCAATATATCTAATCGGCTTTGTCCTTCTTTTTGCTGCACCCCAACAGTCACGACAATAATATCAGAATCCGCTAAATCTTCATAGTTATTTGATGGTATAATCTCCATGTCTTTAAGTAGGGGAATGGTGTCTTCAATATCCCATGCTTGCCCCTCAGCTTTTGATAAAGTTCGGTCAAAAAGGACGACTGTTACACATTTACCAAGTAGCACTAAATCATTTGCTACATTTGCACCCACATTACCTGCACCAATAATACCGACCTTGGATATTTTGCTACTCATGCGAAATCTACTTTTTTGTAACTGGCCTGACTATAGGACTCCGATTTGATTTTTGAAAACATATTGAGGTTGAAAAGCCAGTTTTATCTGGGTTTCATTTTAAATTTTGTTCAGAAATCAGACATGAGTCCTATATGTGAGAATACTTTACACTAAATCCTGATGAGTAAAAGCTTTAGCATTGGCCCCAGTGTAAGTAGCTACAATATGTCCATCGCCAGTCATTTGATATTTGTATGTGACTAATCCTTCTAAACCAACGGGGCCGCGGGGAGGCATTTGTTGTGTACTAATTCCTACTTCTGCACCAAAACCATAGCGGAAACCATCAGCAAATCTGGTAGAACAATTGTGGAATATATTAGCTGAATTTACTAGTCCAAAGAAAGTTTCAACAGATGCTGAATCTTCAGAGATAATCGCGTCAGTATGGCGAGAACCATATTCATTAATATGAGCGATCGCATCTTCTATAGAGTCTACAATCTTTATGGACAAAATAAAATCGCTATATTCTGTTTCCCAGTCTATCTCTGTTGCAGCTACAATGTTAGGTAAAATTTTCAAGGTGCGTTTATCGCCTCTTAATTCCACATGGCGTTCTTGCAAAGCCTCAGCAACTTTTGGTAAAAATTCTGTAGCAATTGATTGGTGAACTAGCAAAGTTTCAATCGCATTACAAACAGCAGGATATTGCGCTTTAGCATCGACAGTAATCGGAACTGCTTTAGAAATATCGGCGGCTTTATCTATATAAAGATGACAAATACCGTCAGCGTGACCTAGTACCGGAATGCGCGTATTTTCCTGCACAAATCTGACAAAGGAATTAGAACCTCTAGGGATAATTAAATCTACATATTTATCTAACTTCAAAAGTTCTAGAGTTTCTTCTCTAGTTGTGAGCAACTGTACCGCATCTGGATTAACAGCAGTTTGAGATAATCCCTGTTTAATTGCCTTAACTATCGCTTCACAAGAACGGACAGCTTCCTTTCCACATTTGAGGATTACACCATTTCCCGATTTGATTGCTAAAGAAGCAATTTGAATCGCCGCCTCTGGACGTGCTTCAAAAATAATTCCCAAAACACCCAAAGGACAAGTAATTCGTTTGAGAATTAAGCCAGTGTCAAGTTCGCGGTGAATTTGGATTTTACCAATAGGATCGTCTAGCTTACCTACATCTCGTACACCAACGATCGCATCTCTTAATTTATGTTCATCCAACTGCAAGCGCTTATAAAGCGGCTGGGAAATTCCGTCGGTAGTAGCAGCTTTACAATCAGCAATATTTGCTTGTAAAATTTCATCTCTAGCTGATTCTAAAGCTTGTGCGATCGCTTCAATCGCCTGATTTTTTGCCTCAGTGGAGAGAATCGCTAGCTTACTTGCAGCTTGGCGGGTTTGTCCAGCGATCGCAATTAGGGGAGAAGCTATATCAAAAATAGTCATAGTAGAAATCTTTACCTTTTCCTCATCTTATCAATCTCAGGTTATGTTCATCATTCGTCTTCCTCCAATCGGGTGAACCATTTGGGTAATCAATAATTACTCTAATCGGGTGAAGCAACACTGGGTTAAAAACATTTATTCTCTAAATATCAAACCCGGACAAAGAGGTAGTAAGTTTACCACAGCAAAAATATTATAAGTATTATTACCGTTTTCATTTGAAAATCTTAAACATGATTTATGCGTTCCCCAGGCTAGAGAGACATAGTAATATATGTTTCTCTAGTCTTTTACTTAAGTAGATATTTTATACTCTCATTATTTAAATTTTTACGAAATTGCAGTGACGATCGCTGGATCTATTGAGTATTGATAGATCAAATACCACTCCTTCAGTAGGGAGATCCTATGTCATTGCAATCTGCATTAAATGCCTTAAACCAAAAACGTTATCAAGAAGCGGTTGAATTACTCGAACAATTCTGCCGCGATTCTGTTGAACACAATTCTTCAGATTATCTTTCAGCACAGATGTGGCTGATGAAAGCTTATCAAGCCACAGGCGAAACCGAAAAAGCCAAGGTCTTGTGTCAAAAGTTAATCATGAGTGAAAATCCACAGACTCGCAGTTGGGCAGAACAAGCTAGTCAATCCTTCCGTCAAACGCCACCTAAAGCTAGCCAAAAAGCTGGTCGTGCCGTTACCACTGGGATGAAATTAGCAATGGGGGGAGTGGGTGGTAGTTTGGCGTTAGCTTCTGGTGTCACCATGACCTTGCTGTTTGGCATGGTGTTGGCTTTAGGTTTGAGCTTAGTATTTATTTTGGGTAACGATAATCCACTCCAAGGATTAGCGATCGCTATTGGTATTACCCTAGTTTTTAATATCGCCGCCTTTTTCATATCTCCATTCATCATGGACTTAACCCAAGGCTGGCTTTACCAAACTCGCTGGGTAGAGTTGGCAGAAGTTGAAACCCTCAGTCCAGAGACAGCTAAAGTTATTCGCCAAGTCTGTGAGCAGAAAAAGCTGAAAACGCCCCGTTTGGGAATCATTAACGACCAAAATCCCACGGCTTTTACTTATGGTTCATTACCGAACAGCGCCCGTTTAGTCGTCAGTCAGGGACTTTTCACATACCTTGATGACGATGAAATTGCTACCGTTTACGCTCACGAACTAGGGCACATCGTCCACTGGGACTTTGCAGTGATGACAGTAGCTTCTACCTTAGTGCAAATTTGTTACTTGATTTACAGCACAGCCAGAAGATTTGGGCGTGGTGGTGGCGATAGCAAAATCAAAGATGCGATGCAAACTGCTGCCCTAGTTGCTTACGTATTTTATGTTGTCGGTACTTATCTAGTGCTGTACCTCTCGCGCACACGGGAATATTTTGCCGACCACTTTGCAGCCGAAAGTACGGGTAATCCCAATGGATTATCCCGCGCTTTAGTGAAGATTGCCTACGGAATTTTAGAAGAAGGTTCGCGCACACAAGAACCCAGCCGTTTAATTGAAGGAACTCGCGCCTTGGGTATCTATGACCATAAAGCCGCCGCTTCCACAGGAACCGCTTACCGCATTGCATCCGATACTCAAAAAGTTGGTCGCGTCTTTCTGTGGGATATGTTTAACCCTTGGGGCTGGTGGATGGAGTTAAATTCCACTCATCCCTTGACAGGTAAGCGAGTTCGTGCATTAAGTAACTACGCCGAACAATTGGGTTTACCGACTGAGTTTGATATGGGGCGAGTTATTGGAGAAGGAAAAACTCTGAATAAAAGTAGGCTTTACGGCAACTTCTTTTTAGATGTTGTACTCTACGGCGCTGAAACAATTGGTTTCTTCGCTGGCTTGGTAACAGGTGTGATTTTGTTGTCAAGTTCGCAAAACACAGGTTTAGTATTGGGTGCGCCACTTATTGGCATAGGGATTGGAATTCTCATCAAAGCCTTGGTGATGTTCCCCGACTACAAGCAAGCACCAGAAACCGATATTCTCACCCTGATGTCAGACCCTTATGCCAGTCCATTGCGCGGACAACCAGCAAAACTTGAAGGTCAACTTATTGGTCGTGGCGACGCTGGTTATAAATTTGGTTCCGATTTAAAAATTCAAGATCGTAGCGGAATGCTTTATTTACATTACGCCTCACGCTTTGGCCCTATCGGCAATTTTTTGTTTGGGATGAAGCGAGTTCAAAGCTTGATTGGCGAACAAGTTGGGGCTGTGGGTTGGTTCCGTCGAGGTGTTGCGCCTTGGATGGATTTAATTCAACTCCAGAGTGAAAATGGCACCATTGTCAACAGTTACCATCGCTTCTGGTCATTCATCCTTGGCGGTGGATCGATTATCCTGGGAGTGGTCTTGATTATGTTTTTGAGCCGCAGCTAGCAAAGTTTCTAGGCTGCTGTGAAAGCATTTCTCAGCCCATCCAAGCTTTAATTTGTCAGGAGGTAGTTAGTAACTGCCTCTTTTTTTAATGCAAATTAAAAATCATAACAATTCCCGAAAACCCTGAGATATATAGCGGTTCTCGTTTAGATGCAATACAGTTTCACCTCTCTCCAAACCTCTCTCCTAAAAGGAGAGAGGCTTTGAATCTTACTCCCCTTCCCTTATAGGGAAGGGGCTGGGGGTTAGGTTTGTATTGCACTCAACTGATAACCGCTATATACATTTACCGTAGGTGCATGGCATTGCCCATACGTATCAACTTAAGTTAAAACGCTTATCCCACAAGCATTTTATCCCTCCCCTTACCAAGGCTACGGTGTACACATAAATCGAATTACCCCCCTTAATCCCCCCGATGCATTGGTGGGAAACCAGAAATCTAGTTCCCTCCCCTTTGCAAGGGGAGGGTTAGGGTGGGGTAATCGCATTTGCTATTTCGGGGTACGCAATTGCTATTTCGGGGTACGCATTTGCTATTTCGGGGTACGCAATTGCTATTTCGGGGTACGCAATTGCTATTTCGGGGTTCGCATTTGTTATTTCGGGGTACGCATTTGTTATTTCGGGGTTCGCATTTGCTATTTCGGGGTACGCAATTGCTATTTCGGGGTTCGCATTTGCTACCAAAAGCTTAATTGTGCATTAAACTTATTTACTACGTTTGGTAAGGTTCGCTACCACTGTCACCAACTCTTCTGGCTCAATTGGCTTGGATACATGAACTTGGAATCCAGCTTGCAGAGCTAGGCTACGTTCTTCTTCTCTAGCAAATGCCGTTAGTGCTACAGCTAGAATCTTCTCCCCTTGCTCTGCTTCCTGCGCCCGCACTTTCCGAATCAGGGAATAACCATCCTCATCAGGCATTCCGATATCACTGACTAGAACATCTGGTTTTGATTCTTCTAGTGCTTCCAGAGCTTCACATACTGAGCTAGCTGCCGCCACTTGCCCTCCAGACTCTTCAAGAATGAAGACGATTAACTCCCGCGTATCGGCATTGTCATCTACAACAAGTATTTGCAAGCCGTTGAGTATTGAGAGGTTATCGACTTTTTTTTTACTCTCTTTAATTAACTGCTCTGGTTGCGGCTCTAATAAAGGTAACGACACTGTAAATTTTGCTCCCCTTCCTTCCCCTTCGCTAAATGCGGAGACTGTGCCTGAGTGCATTTCTACTAAATGGTGTACAATTGCTAGCCCCAGCCCTAAACCATTGTCTACTCTAGTACTTGTGCTATCAGCTTGACGGAAGCGCTCAAAAATATAAGGTAGAAAGTCAACGCTAATTCCCTTACCTGTGTCCGAGACAGTTATCTGGACATTTGAGTTTACCTGTTCCAGATGCACTTCAACTCGCCCTCCGTTAGGTGTGAACTTGACGGCATTAGAGAGCAAATTCCAGACAACTTGTTGCAGACGTTCGGCATCACCCATAACTTGACCAACTGAAGAGTCAAGATTAAATTCAACTTGAATATCTTTAATTTCAGATGTGGGATGTACAACTTCAATTGCCGCTTGAATTATCGGCACAAGGTCAACTTTACGGATATTTAGGCGAATTAGTCCTTGTACAATGCGTGAGACATCCAGGATATCTTCAATCAGTTTTCTTTGAAGTTTGGCATTCCGCTCGATTGTCTCTAATGCCTTAGAGGTAGTTGCTTGGTCCCATTTGCGAGTACGTATTACTTGAACCCAACCCAGCATAGAATTGAGAGGTGTCCGAAGTTCGTGGGAAACGATCGCTAAAAATTCTTCCTTGATGCGGTTAGCTTCTTGGGCTTGCCGATAAAGACGGGCATTGTCAATGGCGAATGCTGCTCGTTGAGCAAGTTCTTCAGCCATTTCTAGGTCTACAGTAGTGTAATGGCGTCCTGGTTGTGCAGAGGCAAATAGAATTGTCCCCAGCTTGCGTTCGCGTACTAACAATGGTACTACCATCTGAGACTTAACTTGGAGTTGGCGCAGCAGACTAAAGTGTTCCTCGTTTGAGGACTTTCTCTGTAATGAAGACTCAAGAATGTTTGTCACCAGTTCCGGCTTACCAGTCCGTAAAACCTGCGGTGGGCCATAATCAGCATCAACAGGAATTGGATAGGATTGTTGGAGTTCTCGTATCAGTTCTTCCTTCCCTGGTTCAGATGCAGCGATAACTGAGTTAGTGAAGACTGGCAAATTATTTTCGACGATATCCACAATACACCAATCAGCAAGGGTAGGCACTGCTAATTGCGCGAGGCTAGTTAGGGTAGTGCGATAATCTAAGGAAGATACCAAAACACGACTTGCTTCAGCCAAAAAATTAGAGCGCTTTTCTGCGGCTTGGGCTGCGATTCGGGCGGCTTGCTCATTGGCAAATAACTGCTCGCGCTGCAACTCTAAAAGCTTACGCTGGGTAATGTCACGCATTAGCCAGCGCAGAGCAACTGGCTTACCTTTTTCGTCACGGACGGTAACTACTGTCAATGCAACATAAAAACAGATTTTTTCTCGTGGTTGTAAACACACTTCCCATTCCCCGCCTCGGTCGAGCTGCTGCAACTGAGTTAGGTAATTAAAAAAATCTTGATGATCTGACTGGGCGATGAAAGTAAGAAGCGGTTTGCCAATCAAAAATCGCTGTACAACATTGAGGTGTAAGGTAGCAGCACGGTTAGCTTCCAGGATAGTGCCGAATGTATCAGTTACCAAGTAACCATCAGGCGCAAAATGAAATAATTCATGGTAGCGCTGACGCTCCTTCTCTATTACGATTCGTGTTGCTTGTAATTCCTCGGAGGCGATTTTTAGTTCTTCTAAAGTAATTTGAAGTTCCTCAAAAGCCTCTGCTGTTAGCTCATGCTGTGAATACGGCTCACTTGTAGTCCTTTGCACTAATCCCGTGACCCGTGAGCGCAATGTCTCTACTTGTTGACTAAAATCGTCTACATTCATATTGCTCACTTTGCTAAGACTAAGAAGCGCACGCCAGAATTAAACATCATCAGGCTAAATATAAACTCAAATGTATGCTCAAAGCTGATCTCAAAACTATTGCTCAAAAGATAGAGGTTTGTCTTGACGAGGCAAGTTCTACAAAGTGAATTAGACACAATACAGTTCTTAACCTCTAACTACCATCATAAAATAAAGAATTCGTCAAGAAATCTACCTAGAGTGTTGTACAGCAAGAAACATAATAGGTAGATTTCAGCAAATATCTTATAGCTTAAGGGGGGACTGGTGCCAGAGGAAAGGCATCTAATTTGTTTTGACATAAATGTAACTAACTTACTATGTAGCGAGAAAAAGGTAAGTATTATGAGGTTGATATCAATGCAATATAAGTCTTAGATTTTTTGTCTAAAAGTCTCAACATTAGTATATAGAAACTAACAAAATAGATTCAGATGAACGTGATATTTGGTATGGGGTGGGCATGATAAATAGATTATGCACACAACCCTGAGAGAATTCTGATGATAAATGCGATCGCTAGGAGATTTCGCCAACTTATGGCTGGGAAAAACACCCCAATTGGCAGATATGACCATAAAAACAAAACCAAGCATTCCTTAGCACTGTATACCTGCATAGGATTAATAGGTGGAATTCTGGCATTGTTGTTAATGTCGTCCCCAGGAGTGGCCCAAAAACCACAACTCCAACAACCGTTATTAGTAGCTACACGAGTTATACCGCCTTTTGTGCTATCAAACAAAAGTGAGTTATCAGGGTTCAGTATCGACCTCTGGCGCAACATCACTAACCAAATAGGTGTAGAGTCTAAATTTATTGAATATTCCAGTGTGCCGCAACTGCTTTCGGCTATTAAAGAAAGCAAAGCCAACTTGGGGATTTCAGCCATCTCAATTACAGCCGAACGCGAGCAGAATTTTGATTTCTCCTTACCGATTTTTTCTGGGGGACTGCAAATTATGGTGAGAAACCCAGAGAGCAACAGCAGTGCCTTCCCAAATATTTTGCAATTGTTTTTCTCTACTAGCCTCTTGCAGGTAATAGGCGTTGCCCTAGTACTAATTGTGGTAGCAGCCCACATTATTTGGTTATCTGAGCGTCATCACCAAGATGGGATGATTCCTAAATCATACTTTCCTGGCATTTTCAAAGCCTGTTGGTGGGCAGCTGCCACATTAGCAACCCAAGCTGACGAAATGCCCAAAGGAGTAATGGGACGGTTAGTAGGTATTGTTTGGATGTTCATCGGAGTACTTTTTGCCGCCTACTTTACAGCCAGCGCGACTACCTCATTGACAGTGCAACAACTTCAGGGCGATATCAGGAGTATAGACGATTTACCCGGCAAGGTAGTAGCCACAACTGCGGGTAGTACAGCCGCCACATACCTGCGAGAACATAAGATTTCAGTTTTAGAAGTTACCAAGATTGAGCAAGCTTACAATGCTCTGCAAACAAAAAAAGCTGATGCCGTAGTGTTTGATGCGCCTGTACTCCTCTTCTATGCTGCCAATGAAGGCAAAGGGAAAGTACAGATTGTTGGCAGTATCTTGCGTGAAGAAAGCTATGGTATCATTCTGCCCAACAACAGTCCCTACCGCAAACCAATTAATCAGGCTCTGCTGAGTCTCAAAGAAAATGGCACTTATCAATCGCTATATGATAAGTGGTTTGATGCTGAAAAATCTTGAAGAAGGGAGCAGGGGAAGCAGAGGAGGCAGGGGAGGCAGAGGAAGAAAGAATAACTAATGCCCTATTCCCTATTCCCTATTCCCTATTCCCTATTCCCTATTCCCTTCTTTCGCCAGTTGAGCTTTTGCCTGTTGCCACAAGTTTTCTAATTCATTCAAATTGTAATCAGAAAGGGGACGGTCAACAACCGCCTCCATTTTTTCTAATCGCTGGACAAAGCGCTGATTTGTGCCTTGTAAAGCGGTGCTGGGGTCAAGATTATGCCAACGCGCTAGCTGAATAACTGCAAATAGTAAATCGCCTAATTCTGCTTCTTGTCGTTCGGGTGTTTCCTCAGCTAAAGCTTGCTGGAACTCTCCCAACTCCTCATGAAACTTATCCCAGACACCCTGAATATTTTCCCATTCAAACCCGATCGCCGCAGCCTTTTGAGAAATCTTCATCGCCGCCGTCAGTGGGGGAAGAGTACGTCCATAACGAGCGAGTTTAGCACTAAATTTTTGCGCGTCTGGAGATGCTTCGCCCTTTTCCGCAGCTTTAATTTGTTCCCAATTTTGCCGCACTTCATCCACACTGGCAACCGACACATCACCAAACACATGAGGATGACGGCGAATCAACTTTTGGGAAATCCCCTGAGTGATTTCCTTGAGAGAAAATTGCCCCGATTCACTAGCGATTTGGGCTTGTAATACCACCTGTAATAATAAATCGCCTAACTCCTCTGCGATCGCACCCTGATCCCCACTCTTAATCGCATCCACCACCTCATAAGCTTCCTCAATCACATAAGGCGTCAAAGTTTCGGCAGTTTGAGCCAAATCCCAAGGACAACCACCATTAGGCTCACGCAACTTCGCCACCACCTCAATCAACTCCTGCAACGCCGCCAAAGTCTCTTCTTGCTTTTCCATACCTCTGCGCTTCCCTTAGCTACCTAAAGCGTTTAAAAAAATTATTTCTTTACTCTCGGACGACGACTACCACCCCTGATCACTTTCCGCCTCTTAATTTTGCCACTAGGAAGCAACCCCCGAACCCCCTGCTTTCGCACGCGCTTATAAGCCGAACCGCCCCAATCGCTAAGAGAATGACTCATCGCACCGAGTTCCAGCCCCAAAAACAGGGCGATATATTCAGTATCGTATTGCACGAGCGATCGCCCCACAATTCCCCACAATTCCTGCCAACTAAAACTCAGATTCCAAAACCTTTGAGCGATCGCCAAAACAAAAATTGCCAAAATAGCAAGCAAACACCCCAGATAAAGTATCCGCAAAATCGTGCCAATAATCGGCCCGTGGGATAAAAAAGAACGATGCCGCAGACTTTTTTGATAAGGTAGCCAAATCCAGCGCAAGAAACCCCAGCGTTGGAATTGCACAGAGTAAATATCCAAATCGGGGCCAAACATCAGCCCGCCAAATATAAACCCACCTGCAACCAACAAAGTCGCACTGCTACTGCGAGTTTGCCAAAAAGTAACGCCCGCCACCAATGGCAGAGCATACATAGTAATGCGATCGTGCGTTCGACCAGAGGGCATCCTAAATCCTGTTAGCGATAGCGGGGCGTTGAGCCAGTGCTGAATAACTGAATACTGAGTCAGTATAAGAGAAAAAAAGATTTTCTTGAAACTAGTAGCGCAATGCGAAATGTTTTGCTATATTAGTTAAGGATTAGTCAAACGGGCGGTTAGCTCAGTTGGTAGAGCGCCTGCCTTACAAGCAGGATGTCATCAGTTCGAGTCTGGTACTGCCCATTTTTGGAAAAGCCGCCACCTGGCGGCTTTTTAATTGGAACCATAACTTTGCCGTCACGATTTACGGTAATATTAATATCCTAAATCACCTGAAATTACCCGCAAGCACAGAGTAATTTTAGCTCAGATTTAGCACATGAAACTGACAATTGAGGTTATCAATGATCGCTTAAAGGCAGCCAAAATTGGAGTAAAGGTGGAAGCTAGGGGCGATCGCTTGTCATTGCGGGCCACGCTACCACCTAAACCGGGGAGCAATAAAACCAAGCCCTATCAGCAGTATCTTGCCTTGGGAATTTACGCCAATCCCGCAGGACTGCAACGAGCGCTTGCTGAAGCCCAAATCGTCGGCGGACTATTAGCGCGGGGTGAATTTGATTGGAACCGATATCTTATAGATGAGCAGGAATTGGGGATTGGCGATTGGGCAGAGTGGATAGAAAAGCTACGCAACGATTACTTTGCCCAAAAAGGTGACACGCCAAACACGCAATTCACTTGGAAGAACGACTATGAAGCAGCCTTCAAAAATCTGAAGGGAGAAGTTACCAGTGCCTCACTTATAGCAGCTGCTACTTCCACTACTGCTAACAGCCGCTCTCGCAAACGGACTTGTGAAAAATTACAGCTTTTAGCTGAACTTGCTGAAATAAAAATTGACCTTAAACCCTATATTGGTAATTACGGCAACGCCCAGACTAAGCCACGAAATATCCCTACTGACGATCAGATAATTCAGGTGCGATCGCTGTTTGATAATTCCCCGAACTGGCAGTGGGTGTATGGAGTCATCGCAGCTTATGGGCTGAGAAGCCATGAGGTTTTCTATTGCGAAATATCCCAGAATCTTGCCTGCCACGTACTAGAAGGAAAGACTGGGGAGCGGATTTGTTACCCCCTGCATCCAGAATGGGCAACCGAGTGGCATCTGTGGCTAATGAAAAAACCTCGGTGCAGTGGAAAAACTTACCGAGACTATGGGAAGCGAGTAACTTCTACCTTTTGGCGACGCGATGTGCCTTTTGATGCGTATGATTTGAGACACGCTTATTGTATTAGGGGGAGCGTGAGGTACAAATTACCAGTAGTAACAATGGCATCATGGGCGGGGCACAGCCCTGTAGTCCACTACCAAACATATAATCGCTGGATTTCAGAAGTAGAACACGCGAAAGCGTTTGAGGATTTGCGGAGTCGCCTGCAATGATTGGCGAAGCACCGTAGTTCTTGAAAAATTTTTCATCTACCGGACATACTCCAGTTTCGCTTGCTCAAATGCGATATTAACCGCCTTCATACGCTCTGAATCTGGGAGAGTACCACTGTCTGGATGATAAATTTTAGCGCAAGCATAATAGGCGGCTCGGACTGTAGCAAAATCTACATCACAAGCAACACCTAAAACTTCTCGCCAGGTAAGGGTAGTGCTTTGTTTTGGTGCTTGAGGTTGTTGCGACGATTGGGTTTTCTTTTGAGAGCGCGACTTGGATTTATCTGACTTTGATGAGCCAGTTGAACGCTTTCTCTTAGGCTCTGAGCGCACGTCTGGACGCTGCAAGACGTAATCTTCAATTTTGTGCTTGAAGACAATTGGCGCAATGGAAGACACCCGACAATTACGAATTACTCGCAAAGCTGAGATGTATTCGCCTATAGCCCGAAGATTGTCTTTGGCTCTATCCCAAGCATCGCAACAGATTACATAGCTCTGCCCTTTGATGCGGAAATAAACGCCGATACCTGGGTCAGATGGCTCCTTGAAACTGGCGTAGGGAAGCCCATCTTTACGAAGCGGAATGTCAGACGAAATAACGACATTATCAGCCCCAAATAACCGCAACTCATCCAACAAATCGTCCCGCGCCTTAGCAAAGCCAGCCCGATAGGTAGCTGAGGCGCGTTTGCTGCTGGGTGTGCGTTGGCTTGTCGGCGGCCACGCTAGAGGGTAAGCGGTAATTAGCATCTCTGTGCAACAAATTGAGGGATCTAAAGTCCCTCGCTATTATGAAATAATTCGTACTTTTCTAAACAACCTACCAGGGGAAATCTTCTTCAACGGGTCTACGGAATCCTGATGCATTCCTATGTCCTCCGCCATTAAATTGTGTAGCGATCGCACTGACATCAAAATTGCCACCATCTTTATCAGATCGCAAATCCCAATGCTCAACCCCATCCTCAATGCGATAGGAGGCAGAAAACGCAGCTTCAGGATACTCCTTATAAAGCCACGCACACACATCACTTCGTAGGCGTTCCTCTCCACTCGCCAGAGCAACTACTGGGATAGAATAGCCAGCCAATTCCATCCAAATGTGGCGAAGTGCGATCGCCTCCACTTTCTTCCTTTTCTCATCCAATCGCGGCTGCCCAATTGGAACCATATAATCAAGAAACTCTTCCTGACCAAGATGCTCTAGCTGATCAAACAATTCAAACGAGCGCCACAGAACAGCAAAAGCCTCGCGCACTGCCTCTGAGTGGGGCAATTTCCACTCCCATAAATCCTGATCCTGAACATATCCCAAAAAGACAGGCATGGGTTTGTTGGGGAAGAAATACTCCCAAGTTAGTACCGCGCCACATTTGGTCATATCAAAGCGCAGAATGCCGCCAGCAAACCCTTCGAGCATGGATTTAGCGGTTTTGTGGTGGTCGATGACTACAATCTCACATCCCATATCTGCCCATTGCTGCAAAATTTCCTTATTGAAGCTGAAATCGACAATGATGAGGCGATCGCCTTTCTCAACAATTGGCAATTCTTCACTCTGATACTGCCAGCCGATTAATTCAGCTTCGGGGTAAACTTTATTCACACACCAAGATGCTGCAATACCATCAGGGCAAGGAAAATCAGGCTTGATATTGTGGTAGATAATTTTGGTATTCATATTAAAAATTTCCTGCAAAATCTTTCATTGACTGAATAACACTGTCGTATTTATTGGTAGGAATATCGCTGGTTTTTTCTAAATTGAAACCAGCTAAAACCGATCGGACATCACCATCGGATAGCTTCAATTCGTTACGAGCGATCGCCCACAATCTTTTGGCTTGAGGTTCGGTAATTGTCTGGGCAGGATTCACGCCAGACATATCGTGCAAGATAGAGCCTTCTTTATCCTTTCTAGGCTTCTGGGCTAATCCAGCTTCGGTCTTTATTTCTTTAGCAATCTTGCGCTTAGTTTCCTCCCAATCCTGGCTATCTGGCTCCACTATCGTTACGTCCAGCAAGCACAAAGTACTGTATCTGCGTCCATAACTGATTTTCGCCGCCAAATCTTTAGGGTCGTTAAAGTCAGATGGTAGCAAAAACAGCGATTCTAGCTGTTCGCCGCTTTCGTGGCGGAGTGAGGAAATAAGACAGTATTTACCTTCCACGAAGCCCATTTGATGAGCGATCGCCATTCCATGCTGCGAGAGAATTGGAGTAATGGCAGGCAGAATTTCTTCTAGTTCTGCATAAGTAAAGTTGATTTCCCTGCCTGTTTTGGCGAGGATTTTGACTGTGCGATTAGCCAAGATAACCGGAATTTCTGCTTTAGCTTTGGCAAGGGCTGCATTTAGTTGGGGTGTAGGTTCACTCATGATTCAAGCAACAAAAGAGGGTATTTCCCCCAATAAACTACTTATAGATAGATTGGTATTAGTTTGACACTCCCGCCGCCCAGAGCCTCGATAATCGCAACCAAAGTCTGCATAGCAAGACATTAAAATGTTCGTCAAAATTGTCATTGTCGCTAACATGTGTAATGTATAATACAACACGAAATTATCTTGTAGTAAGGGTGGACAAAGTATGTAGGCGAATAGCCCTCGCATTGCGTGGCTTGCATGGAGCGGTGGCATCGCCTACGCACCTCAAGCAATTACCAATTCGCCATTTCCTTATCCATCTGCTCTTCCTGTTGTAGAGCCTTATTTCTAGCCTCCCCAGAAAGAATCGCTTCCTTAAAATCCTTACCAAATCGGGATTCAAGCCAAACTCTCGCTTGTGCTACTTGTCCTCCCCCGATCCATCCAAACTCGTTGGTAAAACTTTCAATTAGTTTTTCTGTATCAGTCTGCGGCTCCCGCAATAACGGGATACCAGACTGCAACGCTGCCCTTACCGCATCAAGGTGCTTATCCCTAAATCCCTCTTGTTCGTGGCGATGGAGCCAGTGAGGGCAGGTGCAAGAATTGGAGTCGGGATAAACTTCGTACCGTTGTCCAGATTTGCGGCTATGAACTGCAAACACGTTCGGGAGTCTGGTTGTAAAAATTTCAAATTCGGGCTTAACTCCAGGCAATTGATGTCTGGCGACTGCTAGCAAACTTTCAACGATCGCAGTGTCATAGTCAGTCAGCACAGCATCCTCGGTCATACTGGTTTTGTATCCATCCTTGACAGCTGCAACACAGACTAAAACGCCATTCACCATCGCCTCCCATCTGCCATCAGCCACTTTCTCAAACGCAACGGCTTCATCCTCAATAACAAAAGCTTCAACTGCTTGGCGCAAATCAACAACCGCCTCCTGTGGCGTGGCGAAAGTGTTCAGACTCATAGAGTGAGTCCAGAAAGTATTCCACCCCATTCTGACTTCGCCCATCACCACATTCTTCTCATCATGCACATCCCAGACGACTGCATAATCCCCGTTGACTTGAGCGCAACGCAGAAGGAAACCACCAATAAAATGAGTGTCGTTTACTTGGGGTAGGTTGGCGGGTTGTTCAACTTCTAATTCAGCTTGGGCAACTAGCTGGGGCTGTGCTGCAAGAATGTCGTTGATGCAGTCTTTGATGCTGCGGCGATGGGGGAGGGAAAGGCGATCGCACACCTCATGCAATTCACTTCTTGAAAAATTTTTCAGGAGGTCGCGGGTGTAAATTGGATGTGTCATGATGGTTTTAAGTCCTTGTTTGTTACAGGATTCCAAAGGCGATCGCGCGCCCTGGTAAGTAAGCGATCGCCTTTTTGGTTGGCTGTTAATCCAATGTTATACCTTGTTATACCATGTGTCAACATGGTGGTACAGAGAGTAGAATTGTGGTACAACGCAATGGATTGAACTATGGAACAAGAGCTAATTAAGCTAGATGACCGATTAGCAATAAGAATCGACAAAAAAACAAAGGAAGAATTCAGCAATCGCTTAAGGTCTGAAGGGAAGAATCCCTCTGAGATGGTACTTTCGTGGATTAAAGATTTTCTACAAGAGGACAAACCGAAGCTTCCCGACCTTGCAGAAATAGCAACTGATGTCAAGCTGCTTAAAGACAAAATTGCAGAACTGGAGGGGAAGTTATCAGCCTGAGAGAGGAAAATGAGTCTCTCAGGCGATGGCGTGACTTAGTAATAAAATCAGTCCCAAAGGAAAACCCGTCAGATATCTGACGGGTTTAGTTTTATAAAGTGGTTCATTGAATATTGTACAAACATGGTGTAACGGTGTTACTCTATGAAAAGCGATCGCAATTAAACGCGATCGCTTTTGCTTCAAAACTATGGGTGCAACTGTGCTTGAATCAATCAATCCTTTGCTACTGCCATCACTTTCTTTGGAATGCCACAAAGCACTGCCTAAGTGTGCTGGCATCTATTTCGCCATCGATAGCAACGAGAATGTCCAATATATCGGACGATCAATTAACATCCGCAGCAGATGGATGACACATCATAAGCGATTGGATCTATCTAGGATAGGTAATATCAGAATTGCTTGGTTGGAGATGTCAGACCCAAGGTTATTGCCGCAGGTAGAAGTAGCTCTTATTGATTGGTTTAATCCACCGCTTAATAGAGAGTTGTATGGGTTTAGGCTCACTGATTACAACAATCGAAAAGCTGTACAAAACTCAAGAGTTAAAATACGTTGCCGCTTGCAAGATTTACTAGACGCTCAAGAATTAACCAGATCAGCTTTGGCTCAAGAAACTGGTTTAACTAGTCCGGCGATCAGAGGTCTATGCGAGAACACGGCTAAAAGGTACGACGCTGACACCCTAGCCGTGCTTTGTGGCTTTTTTGGATGCGAGATGGGGGAACTGTTTGAGGTTTTACCTAAAGATGCAGAAGAGGTCTAAGGTCAAAAAATTTGGAGTGTGGTAACGCACTATGACTGCTCCGAACTAATCAGCGCATCAAGTGCAAGCTAACTCTGATTAGTTTGACTATTTTGTTTTGCGATCGCGCTTTGAAGCAACAGACAAGACTGGCTGTTTTATTTTGCAACTACCATGAGCGAAACTGATTTACAAAATCTGTCCGATTGCCGATATTATTTTCAGCGCTTTCTTGAGGGGAAGAAAGACCGCGGTGTTATTATTCATCAAAAAAGTTGTCTAAAGTGTATTTCTTGGCTTTACGACAACGACAAGAGCCGATTTCAAGACCTTTTAAGCAGAGCTATGAATGCTGAAAACCCAAACATCTACAACATCGTAAGGTTTGCGGCTGCGAAAGGTTACGGTGCAGAATATCCAAGCACAACAGAGCCAGAGAATTCACTCTTGTCTGACATAATCGCATCAACTTCTCCTTACAAACTCCCTTACGATATTGGGAAAATGCCTGACATACCTGGGGTGTACGTCATAGTAATCAATAATAAAAACTCGAAAAAAGTTGCTTACGTTGGCTCTACACTGACTTTACGCTATCGAATCATAAATCATCATGTAAAAGACCTGCAAATCCTTATGAGTGCAGGTGTTGAACTATACGTCTACTGTTTATTGTTTCCTACAGAAGGCACAGAAGAGACAATGCGTGCTACCGAAACGCATCTCATCACAGCTTTAGAGCCTACATTAAACCGAACATCTTGTTAACCACCCTCACGCGGATTCTTGCGCTTCCGCGTTTGGGGAGTCATCCCCACAAAAGCGATCGCCTTTCTCACACAAAGCGATCGCCCTCACCAGCAGGGCATTGGTGACTCTGCCTTGGGTTTTGAACCTTGAAAGCTGAATAATTTTTCAGGAGCGCTAGCGATTAACCTCTAATTTATTCCAAAAGTGTTCTTTTTAGTCTTGCCAGTTCTTCATCCACATCTTTCTCATCCATGTGAGAAAGTTCGTATTCTAGCTGGGTTTGGCGTTCTAACTGGTTAGCCTTCATTGTCGCCTCGCTTTCCTCAAACACCTTTTCCCAAACCTCCCAATTATATGAAGGTTGTTGGACTTTTGAGATTAGCGATTTTGCATCGGGTGAAGTCGGAGATTTTATCGGGCTGCACAAAACTCGAACAATCTGATTCTGAAAATCATAGACGATATCAAACACCTTGAACTTACGCCAAGAATCAGGTTTATGCGGCTCATCTATTATTGGTAAAACGAGAGTTTCGCCAATTCGAGGCAGCCACTTGCAGCTTGAAAATTCAGCGACCATTTTGGTAGAACCGTCGGCACTCCAAACAATGCGTAATTTGAATTCTTGAGGGTTGGGTGTCAAAAAAGGTGCGTTGTTTTTCATCGGTCATCCCCAAGCTTTGAACAGTCATCACCTGGTGATTTGTTGGAAGCATTGGCACGATGACTTTCGCAAGCATCGATTTCAGCTCGTCTAGCAGCATCATCAAACGACCGAACCAAAGGTGTATTGATCGCACTGTTGAGCAAAGTAAAAATTATGAATATAGCCACAACGATTACGAAACCGGACACGAGGGGATTGACTTGATTTTTGGAGGTCTTTTCATCAAGATCAGGCTTTTCCTGGTTTGTCATAAAATTTCATGTTTTTGGAACTAGGACTATACCTAGCAATCCCAAAACCAACTCACATTTAACCACAAGCATGAAAAATTTTTCATTTCTGACTTATGAAAGAAAAACCCGACTTACGCATTATCAATCAGGAAGCTGGAAGAAACGCCGCACAACTTGCCGAACAGATGTCAGATGAAGAATTGCGACAAGCTATTCTGAAAGCTCTGCAATCCCAAGGATATCCAGGCGATGACTTGCCACCTGGAATAGACACAACAAGAGTTGGGCTGCTGGATTTAATTGCAGGCATGGTGGCGATTGGGCAAAGTGCCCCAGTAGATTAACTACCCAAAAAATCACACCCATTCCCACGAACACCACAAAACCAAGCAAAAAAGATCATCCAATCCTTACTTTTTGGCAAATAATACAAACTATTACAATGAGTGAGTTATTGTCGCTTATTCCCAAAATGCAGAGTTTCCGACTGATTTTTGCCCAAATGCGGATAAAAGCCCTCTCAGAATTTACATCTAGCCTAATATCTGATTTAGAGCAAGAAGGCTTTACCTTCCGCGATTTACTCCTGGCTCTGGCGGATTGGTCAGAAAACCAGTCTAACAACTGGCAAAGTGCTGCTTACTACCTAGAGCAGGCCGCTAGTCCTCCGCCATCTCAATCCCAGCGTGAACAGCCATCTGAGCAACCAAAAACTGAATAAGCCTAAATTGCTCGACTTTTTCCAATTTGGAAGCGATCGCCATTACATCTTCTGCCGTATGAGTTTCTGGTAATGCTCCTGATTTAACTCCGGTAATTTCGGCAATTAACTGGAGTAAGTTTCTGCCGCTTGCATCTGCGATCGCTTTCAAGTTATCCAAACTCGGCTCACTGTCTCCAAGTTCCCAATTTCGCAAAGTACCAGGATTTACACCCAAATCCCTGGCAAATTTTCCCTGGCTTCTATCCCCTCTAGCTTCACGAATTATAGCCGCCAGTTTTTTCCTATCCATTTTCTGTGCAAATTCTACTGTAAAGATTTTGCACTTTGTTGCCACACAATACCACGTAGTTTATACTTACTATCAGGCTGATGAAGTTCAGTTAATAAAGTAATGAGCAAAATAAGTCCAACAAGTTTACGGCTACCGAATGAAATCGACCAAAAACTACGGCTTGAATCAGAGAGGACGGGCATCCCCTTGACCGGACTCATCCTTTTTGCCGTACAAGAATGGCTCAAATACGAGAAATTGACATACTCACTCAGGATGCCTAGCGGACAATTTATTGAGATAACAGCAACACGAGAAGCGACTGATAACAAAAAGACAGCTTAATTGGCTGCTGCATCTACCCAGGGATAACTATGGAGCAACCAGGGATCTACAAAATAGAAAAACTCATCCCCGAATCCCAACTCAGGGATGCAATTAAAGAAATCCTGGCAGAAATGCTAGGGGTCAACGCCACTGCCCAACCGAATCGACAGTGGTATGACACCGACCCTGCATATTGTCACCTGGGTCTAGACTCAGCCGAACAATTGCGGGAGATGGTGCGGAATGGATTATTGAGAATTGGGATTGAAGTGCGTGATGTGCGAAGTCCCTCTTCTCAAATCCCCCGCTACCAGTTTCACATTGAAAAGTGTGAAGCCAGGTTGTTACAAAGCCCCGAAAAACGTCGGGGCAAAAAAATCGCGTAGCAATGACATGCTGACGCGATCAAAAAATATAAAAATTAACTTCGGTCTAAATTATGACACAAACAATCGAAAATTTAAAGGGCTGGAATCCCTACGAAATAACAATTCCCAATAATTTAAGTGCTGACGAAAATCTCGTCTCAAAAGTAATATCAAGCTTTCAGACTGATGGTGTTATTCCCAACATCGTTGTCAATGAATCAGGGGAATTAGTTGAGGGCGTTGAAAGCTTAGAAGCAGCCAAAAGGCTTGAGCAAAAAATGGTAATGGTGGTAATTGCATCATCGGCAAAACCACAAATAAATATTAAATGGATACCAATAGAATTACTCGATCCACACCCCATAAATGCTCAGATATACGGGGAGAGCGAAGATGTAACCGCCCTCGCCGAGTCGATCACACTTAACGGGCTGCAAGAAATATTCACACTGAAGCCTGTTGACAACAGATACACAACTATTCATGGGCATCGGCGGCGGCTGGCTTGCTTGAAAGCTGGAATTAAAGTAGTTCCGGCAAAGTTGGAAAATTTTCCAACTATGGAAGACGAGATTGCCGCATTACTTGCTGGCAACGAATATCGGGAGAAAACTATAGAGCAAAAATCTAGAGAATATTTGGTGTGGCTGGAGATAGAAAAAGAACGAGCCAAATCTCGTTGTGGTCGCCCTGGTGAGGGGCAGGGTGCAACCCGCGATATCATCGCCAAACGGGTGGGATTAGGCAGTGGGGTAAACGCTGAACATGCGATCGCTTGCGTGAAGACGCTAGACGAAACCAAGGGAGCGCCCGACGGAAGTGTGCGGCATCAACAACATGAACAATTAAAGCAATTACTCTCCCGCACCAGGGGTGTAGATGCAGCTTACAAGCTCATCAAGCCAGAACCACCGCCCAATAAAACTGTTCAGCGTTGGACACCCAAAGAATTTGAGCGAGTGAAAATTATCAATGGCCCTCATAAAGGTGCGATCGCGGTTGTGCGAATAATAACGGGCCCATTTTCTAGTATTTGTTACATCGAGGGCGACCCAGAAGATAAGAGGCATCAGATAGCCTTCAATCAGATGGAAGCGTTACCGACACCGCCCACATCTGTGACTCAAGAGTTGAACCAGAAGCAGCAAAGTTTGGGGTTTGGTTCAAAGCGATCGCAATTACTCCCAGAAGTTTCCCGAAACGTTGGGCCACCAGTAGAGCAGCAGTCCTCTTCAATCACTAACCTTAACGCCACCGGCGATGTGTTGGTGACTGAGGTAGCGATCGCACTTCTCAAGCTCACTTCCAAGCAACTACATGAGGTGATGTGCAAAGTGCAGCCCGAACTGAGCGGCGCTCAATTGGAGGCTATCTGGAAAGCCCTAGAAAAATCTTTAGCACATAAGGCGGCATAGCTATGTTTGATGCTACTCCCACCGTCGAGTTGTCGGCAGAGGATTACATGAGAATCATTGCAGGCAAGCCAATTATGGTTACTGCAAACAGCTTGCAGTCGAATAGGAGATACAAGCTCATCAACACAACTACAAAGACTCACATGTTTCGCTACTTAAATTCAATTCTTGGAGATTGGAGCTACTGGGCATGAGCTATTGGAGAGAAAGAGCGGTATCGGCGATTGAAACGGCGATCGCTACTATCAATGTTGATTTTCAAAATTTATCTGCAAGCGATAAACAGCAACTAAAGTGTGCGATGCCTGCGGCGGGCTGCGCCTACGATGCAGCTTATCCGTTTGGTGTGCGAAAAAACCATCCCTACCAAGTATGGCTAGATGAGCGACAGAAGGCTTTGGAGATGCTTGGAATAGTTAATAAAAAAATTCGCTCTAAAGACGAATTACCCCTATTCGACTTAGCAGTTCCAGGACAACAATCTCTCTTTTAGATATGCATGGATCTAACTCAAAAAATTGTTGCTGAACTAGCGAAAAAAGATTGCAGTGCTGGGGAAATCAAGGACGTAACTGGCGCTAGCTACCCTGAGATTTTCGCAATTCTAAAACATCTTTCGGATGTTGGTACTGTGCATCACTATTTTATTTACAGCACACCTTTACCAGTGCTGACATATCAGTTGAAAAAGTCTTAATGGACAAATTTAATGGTCGTCTTCCCAAAAAAAAGATGGCTTCCCGCAGATGAACTTAATCTACAAAGGAAACCACAACGCAATATGATTTTAACAGAAGATGTGATTATGCGCTATCGCGCTAATCAGGGTTACGTTTATTTAATCCATGCGATCGGGACAGACCGATATAAAATAGGTCGCAGTGTTAATCCAGTTACACGACTGGAAACACTTAAGAAGCAATCACCATACCCACTACAGATTGTTGAATGCTTCTGGACACCTGATGCGATCGCTGATGAAAGAAGCCTACATCTTTTTTTCAAGCAATTTCGCGCACACGGCGAGTGGTTTGGATTCCATGAAGAAATCAATATAACTGGGTGCAAGGGATACGCTGCGGATTTTGGTGTTTATTTTTCTGAGCTAGCCCAGTCTTTATTTGAAGACATTCCAGACAATGTAATTGTAAAAGATGTCTATCGATTGTTCTCGCTTGCAACCAGCATAGAAGACATCTCTAACTGCTACATATATGTTATTGAGCTACTGCGATCCATAAGCTCAATGCCTGTTACTTTTCCTAACTATCACTTTTGTGTAGTCGCTAGTCTAGCAAACGGGCTTGACTCTTTTACAAACTACCTCAATAAGTTATCGAGCGTTGGGGAAAAGCAATGAATACAGCTTTGCTTGACAAGCTTTTAGCAAGTCCAATAGCCTTCCATCGCATTTTTGCAACTATATCTGGAGGAGTTGCAGAAGGACTGTTCCTTAGCCAAGCTTATTACTGGTCGCTTAGAACAACTATAGATGGTGAATGGTTTTACAAAACTCAGCAAGAGTGGTGTGAAGAAACTGCGCTTAATAGGCGAGAGCAAGAGACAGCTAGAAAGAGGCTAATTAAGCTAGGTATTTTAGAAGAAAAAAGAGAGGGAATGCCTAGTCAGCTTTACTATAGGGTTAACAGGTCTGTATTATACGACTTGATTTATTCTGAGACTGGAAACCCTTGTGGTTGCAAGATTGTACAAAGTGACAATCTTGATAAAACAAGATTGGATAAATGTACAAACAAGATTGTACAAAGTGACATTCAATCTATATATACAGAGATTACTTCAGAGATTACACTCCCCCCTACCCCCCAGGGGGAAAGAGGGTGTGAAAAAAAATTTGGATTTGAAATAGAAGAGAAGAAACAGATGCCATCTGGACAGATACATCCAATCGCAAGAATGGAGTCAAGACTCACGTTGGGGCAAACTGTCAGACAGCAAAGGCATGAATACTTGGAAGCTTCCGCGCACCCATCGCTAGTTTTTTCAGCAGAAAGTACGCCTTGGCTAGAGCCTAACAGCACAACAGAAACGCCGATTTTTCATAGGCCATTCATTGCTTGGGGCGCTGAATGCATTATGAAATTTTCATCAACAACCCTTGAAAGGGCCAAAGGTAATTTTGAAACCAAACTAATTAACGATCCTCGGAAAATAGCAATTGAGTGGAGGGCTTACGCTGACACTCTTGTTCATACAGCCGTAGTGGTTGCCGCTAGAGTTAACAACGGCATAAGCGTTGGTCAAGATGAGCTAAATAACCTTGCTAAACATCAACGCGCATTCACCGGAATAACCCCAGAATCAACCGAAAGCATAGACCCAAAAATCATCGATGTTGCGAGGTCTATACAGCAAACCCCATTGATTGAATCAGTTGCAACCGTGACCGATGACATTTGGGATAAAGTTAAATCCCAGCCTGACGAATATGAAACCGCATCTACAACATCCCCAGAAGGCGCGGAAAATCCTCAGATGTACAAGCACTCTGTTGACCAAGATGCACGGACTTACTTTGAAAAGATAGACCAAGAGAAGAAACAATCACAAACACCATCCAGTGCAATTAAATTGCATGATGGTTCAGCGCTTATTGCCCAGCAAATCAGAAATTTTGCAAAATGCAAATCTATGCCAAGAGCTAGCGATCAAGATAAGAAAGACCAGACCAGGCTATCGCATTGGAATAATCTGCTGGCAACTGGATTACCTTCAGTAATGGCAGACGCAGAAAGACAAGCGCTTAAGGCTGGATACATCATCGTTGATGGGCAAGTTGTAGAGCCGGAGTTTTAACTATGAAAGCCATCACAGTCAAAGCCCCTTTAGCCTGGGCTATATTCAATGCCAACTACACAGACATGAGCTATTACGAGCCTATTGACTGCCCTACCCAGCTAGCAATTCATGCAGTCAAATCCGCATATAGTTTCGATGTTGAAAAATTTTTCAAGGATACAGGAATCGTCACTCCTCCCGCCAATCGGTTGCCTTTGGGGCAAGTCGTTGGAGTGGTTACAGTTGAATCGTGCGCTGACAAGCTATCTCGTTGGGACTGGATAATCACCAATCCCAAGTCCATCAAACGTTTTGATTACAAAGGACAAACTGGGATTTATGAAATTCCAGACGAACGCATTAATTATGATTGCTCCAAAAACCCCATCATTGAGGAGTGTGGCTACAAATCAAAAGGCAATCCCAGAGGGCAGTGGTGGGTTACGGTGTGGCCGCATCCCTATACCAAAAATCATTATTCTTATTCTGCGGCGATCGCAGGTGGGGTAATGGGTTCTTCTGGCATTCCTGGGCATAGCCTTTTGCATGGGTGCTACGCAGATCCAGAAGAGGCGCTTCAGGCTGGAATAGAGGAGCTTTATCAACCATGAGCGATTTATACGAAGGAATGCTCGAAGTTCATATTGATTGGATGGTAGAACTGCGTCGCAGAATGCAAATGAAGTACCAAGGCGTTGACGAGTTTGCGACAGCAAATAATTTAAACCATCTTGAAGTTTTTTGGTTTTTTAAAGGCTGTCCAGTTCCGTCGGAGACTTTCAAAAGTATTTGTGAAAACCTGGATTGTGACTGGGAAAAAGTTCAGGAGGCGATCGCGTGGATCTGAAGGTAGGTGATCGCATCTCCATCTTAAAAACCAGAACTCAAAACCTCAGCCAGTGGATAGGTAAAACTGCCATCATTACAGCCATCAACAGCGAAACTATTAGCGTAGCGGCAGGTGACGGTAGGGAGAAAAAGCATCTTACTCTCAAAAAAGGGTGGTATGAGGTCGCACCTCTGGAATTAGCTGAAAATGAGTGTCCACAGCAATTGCAGGCAAATAAGACTGTTTCAGAAAAGTACTATAAAGGCTACCGAATAGAGTTTTTTGTTTTAGAAGATGGGGAGACAATTAAGTTCAAAATCTTCAATGAACAGTGGCAGGTTTATGATTATTGGCACGAATACGAGTCTCTGGATGCAGCAGAATTGGGAGCTATTGAGTGGCTTGATAAGGAATATCCAAGAGAAAGGATTTTATCACCTGACAAGGATACGTTTGAGCGGATGAGTCAGGCTGTAGGGCTTCCAAGTAATACTCACACACAGCAATTCAAGGTAGGCGATCGCGTTCGTGACACTTTCAACCTTAGAAAACCTAGAACTGGCACGATCGCAGACACTCCAGAAATTTGGGCGATCGTTCATTGGGATGGCGTCAAGCATTCTCCCAACGGTCAGCAGTGGAGTTATGAGTACTTAGAAATCATCCATGAAAAACTTTTCATGGATGAAAGTGGCGATGGCGAATCCTGGAACCCTGCCGATTTTGGAGAAGTGCCGCACCAGATTGAAGCGTCGGGGCAGGCGACTATTTTTTATGATGACAGCAACGAACCGCCCGATCCAGATGATTTCGACACTGTAGAAGAATTTGAAAAGGCTTGGAAGCAATGGGAACTACGCGATGTTCCCAGTCATCTCAAATTCGCCTACAAGCAATTGCGCCAAAAAGGAATAAGTCATCAAGATGCGATCGCTGTAATTGCTAATTAATTTCAGTATGCGAAATTGTCTCACCAGTGCCCACGCTTTTAGTGGCGGAGGAGGAGACACAGAAGGAGCTATTGCAGCAGGCTATTGCCCCATCTGGGCAATCGAAAGCGACTCCCATGCTTGCGCCGTTTATAGAAAGAGATTCCCTCATGTCCGACTCATTGAATCTGATATCACAGACCTCTCAGATGAATTCATTGCTGGGTTGCCAGTCCCAGACGCATATATTTTTGGATCGCCTTGTCCAGACTTTTCCTTGGCTGGAAAAAGAGCAGGACTTGCTGGAGATCGCGGCCAATTGTTTTTTGAAGGACTCAGACAAATTCGACTTCTCAAGCCCAGAGTGTGTGTTTGGGAAAATGTCCGTGGTATCCTTAGCGCAGACAAAGCAACTGCCTTCCCGCAAGTCATCGAAGCGTTTACAAGTCTGGGGTATCGCTGCACCTGGCAACTTAGGAATGGCAGCCGCCACGTCCCCCAAAACCGAGAACGGGTTTTCATCGTGGGCTATCACTGCCCAGGTGAGAGCGACACAACCGAAACCAGGGAAGAAATCTTTAGCTGAGATTATAGGCGTTGATAGCGCCATTGTTTATCGCGCTGCTGGGGGCGATCGCATCTACACGGAAGTTTCCCCCACATTGCGAAGTCTCTCAAATACTGGCAACCATCAATCTGGAAGTGGAGCTTATAAAGTCCGTGAACACGATGATGGTGAAAATTACCAAGATCGTCCTATTAATGCCACCGAAGCCGAGCAATTGATGGGGTGGGAGATTGGCTCGACGGCGATCGGCATTAATAAAGAAGGGGATGAAATTACTATTAGTCAGACTCAACGAATTAAGATCCTTGGGAATGGCATTATTCCTGGGGAAATAACCGATATCCTGACCGCAATTAAACCGATGCTAGAGCGGAAATTAGAAAGTGTTGTGCCAGATAATATGCGATTCGCTTATCGGCAATTGCGGCAAAAGGGAATGGGTCACTCTGAGGCGATGTCTACAATCCCCCAAGGATAGTATCAAGTTTTCTATGCATTGCTTAATACTCTGGGAATAAATAATTAAACTATCAAATCAAACTTATCCTTTACCGGATCGATTACGGCAGAAGGCATATATTTATTAAATCCGCAATCATCTTTGATAGGAGTGCCCACAGGTAATTTATCTTTTGGGCAATAACCAATATAAGAAGTAAGCGCAGCAAGAATATCCGACGCAAAAAGAGAAGTTACTGGCAAAATAAAATTATCAGTTACAGTCTCTTCTTCCTGTCTTGTTACTACTGCCCAAAGTGGGAAGTCAGTTGCAAAAACTCCACCTTCTGAGTCAACAAATAAAGCGTAATAATTTATATTCGCTGCTGCTATTTCAATTTTAAATAGTCCGCCATTGGTCAATCCAATTCCCAAATATTCAATAATCATTTTATTTGCCTAAGTAGAGTTTTTTGAATTCTTGAATTTTGCTGTAGGGATATATACCACAGCGTTTAATATTTCCCATAAACATACTATCAGTAGCGAGTGTTCTACACCCAAATACTAATGTAGAGGGATAATGCTGCGTGATTGTATCGAGAGCGTTAAAAGGCATAGATCCTACTTGAGCCTCTAATTTATTCGTGATTATTGTAGAACAACCGTGTCTGGTGTATATCTCTGTTTTTACTCCGACAATAAAATCTTTTTCTTTTTGATTAGTAACAGCAAAAATATATATTTCATCGTTAATATAAGGAATTATATTATTACCAACAGGTAGGATATTCCCTAAGCCCACTCTACCATTATTAGTACAAATAATCGCGAAAAGAGGTGCTAAATAGTAAAAGGCAGTATTACTGTTTTTTGAATGCCAAATAGTTTGAATTTTTCCATTAGAAGTTCCGGTTAAAGAAACATTTTCTTTTGGCGTTCTTACAACTGCAATTACAGCTAAATTTGGAGTAGCATAAAATTGCGACAACTTTAATAAATTGTCTACAGCAATTCCTGTTCCTGCGGAATTGTATTGACTATAGAATCCTTGTTCGTTTACAAATAGCTGTCCACCAGTAAATATATAAGGTTGATAATTTCCGCATCTGTCGTTTAATGTACGTACTTGTCCGGGTTTGTAATCATCGGCACATATATCTAAAAAAAGGCTATTCATAAATACCTCTGATTAAGATATTCCCCGTAATCGTAGAAGAAACAACCAGAGTAATTGAGTGTACACCAACTCCGCCAACCAAAGGAATAATAGTGCCCCCATTGCTTGAAGAAAAGGCAATATTACTATCAGTAATTCCGGTATTGTAAATATATGCGGTTGTTTTTTCAATCGGCGTAGGAAGCTGCCCAGGAATATTTGCAGTAATCGTTACTGTAGTCCCCGCGCTTCCAAAAACTACTGGGGGATAGCCTATTTTTTCACTTCCTTGGAATGCATTAGCCGCTAATCCATTAGCGATTATATAAAGCTGCGTATTACTTGGATATCCTGAAGGGAGAGAAGTTGCAGCTATTGTAAAGGGCTGATTTGTTGATAGAAAATGATTAATAAAAGTCACGCTTCCTGGAGTACCTGCTGTGACTACCACACTTCTACCGCTAATAGTTACTACTGTTCCAGTACCAGTAAATGCAATTAGCATCCCTGTTGGGGTACTTGATAAATTATAGGCATTTGTTGTGGGATTTCTTACATAAAGATTCATCCCCAAAAAGCCTAATGTTGGGGCAGTTAATCCGCCTAGAACAACTGCTTGCCCTTCAACAAAAGGATGCGCTGTATCTGCAATACTAGCTGCTGTCCCCGGCGTAGTTACGCTAATAGCAGTACCACTATAAGTCCCAGGCATTGCAATAGGATTTACACCATCGTAGCTGAGTGTACCTCCTGATAAATAAGTAAGTGGAATATAAGGATATCTAAAAGCATAATATAAGCCTTGCCCTGGTGCTGTAATTTGCACAGGATTCACACCATCTGCTGATATTTTTAATTTCTGATTTCCTGCACTACCGGATACAGAAAGTACAGTATAAGATACAGTTGGGCTGATAGCAGTACCAAAAATTGAAGGCAGTACAGAACCGGGTGCTGCCCTAAATCTAATTGTATCTCCAGCCGCGAAACTAAATGCAGTCACGCTCCCATCGGCAACTATTTCATTAGTATTTAAGCTCACTAATGCAGCGCTAAACCTGCTTGATATTCCAGCAGGTGGGATAACAGTAGCGCCAATATTAGTAGAATTTATTCGACAATTCTCATTACTCGCAAAACTAACTCCGCTAATAGAAACAACATTATTTGAAGGATTATAACTATCAATTGTCCCTGCCAGTCCTCTGGGTAAATTCCCAGTAGTAGCAAAAGATACTTGTTCGCCTCCACGATAGCCAGGATTAGCGGCAAAGCAAGTTCCACTAACCCCATTGGGTAAAAAAGTCGTGATTGGGGAATAAACAACTGTTCGAGTTCCAAATGTAGAATTTCCTGGAATGTTAACTTCAAATTCGTAAGGATCTACTCCAGCCAAAGCATTTCCTGAAATTGTAGAAATCCCGTTTTGACCGGGATAAAGAGGGATTGCAGACAAAGAATAAATGTCAGTTCCATCATTAATCCATACGTAAATACTTCCTGCTACGGCTGTACTAATTTGCGGGAGTATTTGAATTTTAGATATTTTATTTGGTGGGGAAGCAAGGGCTGTAAAAGTTGCAGGTTGGGAATTAAAATTATCGGGAGTAGCAGACGCGTAGTTAGCTAATGTCTGCCAGATGCCATAATTTTTTACTACGCCATCGCGTATTTCCTCTTCTACGCCAATTTGAGCTGTTTGGTTGTCAGAAGACGCCCCGCCACTATTTCCACCAATAGAAAGAAGATTACCTTCAGCATCAACAAGATTAAATTTCTGATATGGTGTCTGAGTCATTTTCTATTGCTGCTGGTTTCTTACGTTTTGATGTGGCAAAAGGTGGTGTTTCAACTTGCGGATGCACAACTGTGGATGGGACATCAAGTTGCACTTGGGGCATTGGCTCTGTTGCCCATCCCGCCGATATCCATCCCTGTGCGTCAATAGCAGGGATGGATTTGGTTATTCCGTTGGGCCCGTACAAGATTACGGGATCTTGATTTAGCAGCATGGAATTAGGAAAGCCCCATAAGTCAGATTTCCAGGAGAGCCAGTTTTCACCGCCTTCACGCGGATGTATGCCGCGTCCGCGACAATATCATCAACCCATTCACCAGATAGGGGCACATCAAAGCGGTTGGCAACACCAGTGCTTGTGAAGGTTCCCACAGTTTTGTAAGTGCCGCCGGACGTAGCGCCGGCTTCAACAGTGATATCCCATTGAGCAGTAGTGGCAACAAAGCCCGTGTGAGCAGCTACATCAACTACAGCTTTGTAGTCCATGAGCTTGGTTACAGCATAAAAGAGAGCGGTTTCAGTAGTTGATGCAGAGATGGCAGCAGCAGCATAGTCGCGCAGTTCTGTGGCTTTGTCGAATTGAATAGCGCGGCGATTGGCAATTGTACTTCTTGGCATGATTTTAGATTTTGGATTTTGGACTGAACTCAAAAGCAATCATTCATGAAAAATTTTTCATGAGGTCTAGTTAGTTGCGGCTGCGTCGGTGATTCCTGCCAATCGTGCAGCTGCTCGCCCGTGGTAACAAGCGATCGCAGTTCTCCATTCAACGCGGGTGCGATATACAGGCTTTGTCTCCAGTTCCCCCAAATCCCGTACAGAAACACCGAACTTGCCGTGACACTTGCCTTGAATGCCAACCAACTTCATGGGCGCAAAACTAACCACATAAATGCTGGTGCAAGCAGTGGAGGATACGCCGTCTGGGGAAGTCTCGGTAAAGTCTAAAATTTGGTTGCCCAAGTTATCGTAATCGGCGATGAGGATGGGCAGGTCGTTGTAGTAGGCAATTTGCTTACCAAATTCATCCTGTTCATAGCGAATATCACCACCAATTCCAGCACGAGCCGCAGCTGACAAACGTCGGCGCTGGGCTTTGCTCATAATTAAGCCAGTAGCCTCGTCCACGAGATCGATTGTCTCATCAAGTTTTAGCAGCGAAAGCCCAGTACCGGCAGATGCATTAGCCACCAATTGAGAACCGGCCAACCGCACTTGCAAGCCATCGAATACGCGAGGGTTCACACGGCTATCGCCTTTGATGAAATTCCTTGTCCACATCAACGACAAAGCTTTCACTTTCTGCAATTCGTGAACGGAGCGAACCTTGTCACCTTGAGCATCAATAATGCTGGTATCTACGTCCAAGTCGCCCCCAGCAAGCTTGAAAGCTTCAGATTGAGGATTGACCACACCCACGGATTCGCTATAACCTTCATTTACGCCACGAAATCCCACACCAGGAAGTTGGTCTTCGCGGTTGTAGTGGATACCCGATCCTTCGTGATCCTCAAACGGAATTTCGCGCAGGATGTCGGATTGCGCGGCGTATTCTTCAATAATTGTTGCAGTTTCAATAGAGGGGGCAAGTTTAGCCGCCTCTAGCAGAGTCATTGCCATGATGCGTGATGTCTTGGGGTAATGGTTGATTAGCGACCCTTGGTGGCATCACGCCTCAAGGCTAATTCTTTTAAAGTTTGGGTAGTGTCACACTACTTGTCTTGATTATTTAATTCCCAATGCTCTTGACCGAATGGCTTTGGGGTTGCTCTGCGAATAAAGCAAAGGTCACTTTGTAATGCTCTTAATGACTTAAGTGTTGAGTGTAATATTTGTGCTACTTCGGGTCAAAACTGGCATTTTACTGGGCATCAATTCCGTCATACTGTTGGAACATCAATGATTAATAGTGGAGTACCTCAACACATAGTCCAACGATATTTAGGTCATGAATCACCAGAAATGACAATGGTGTACGCCCATATTCACGATAAAACACTTAGAAAAGAAATAGAAAAATATCATGAATCAAAAGTAGTTAATTTCCAGGGTGAAACTGCTGAACTAGACGAAACTGTACTCTCTAGTAATGATGATTTACAGTGGTTCAAAAAAAATGTACAAGCCAGAGCATTGGAACATGGATATTGTGCTAGACCTAGAGTATTAGGTGATTGTGATATTCCTGGTTTTGATGGTTGCTATAACTGCCCACATTGGAGAACAAATAAAAACTTTTTACCTATTTTAAAAGACACATTAGAACGTACTAACAATGTTTTAAAGAAAGCTCAAGGTTGTGGTTGGCAGCTACAAGTTCATAAAAATACGCCTATCAAAGAGAACTTAGAGAAAGTCATTAAAACCTTGGAGGCAGACAATGACTAATAGAAAGATAGAAGCTTTACAAGAGGCAGCAGCACACAAAGCTAAGGAATCAGCAGAACGTGTAGAGAAAGCACTTGAGAGGATGATAAAACAGGGTCAGGTAATTAGTTTTAAATCTGTTGCTCAAACTGCTAATGTATCTACCGCTTACTTGTATAAGCAGGAAGATTTGAGGAGTAGAATTGAAACTCTGCGTGACCAGCAGAAGCAAAGACCTAAATCTAAACAGGCTCCACTGGCATCGGACAATTCTAAATCCGTAATTATTTCCACATTGAGAGAAGAGAACAAGAAATTACGAGCAGAAATAGATGGGCTACGCCGAATTAATGAAGGGTTAGCTGGTAGGGTTTATCATCTACAAGGTGCTGATGATTTAGCAGAAAGGTTTAAGGCGGAAAATGCAGAGCTAAAAAAACAACTAGATGAATGTCGCAGTCAAACCTCTTCTGCGCCACCACAAGATGACCCCAAAGTAACATCAATAGATAAGAAACGATCTAAAAAAACTGGGGGCAGCGATAGCGTTAAATCTGAACTAGATGCACTAAAAATAAAAAGAAGTACAACCCTATCAAAGTTGATAGAACAGGTTCCAGAGGAGACAGTACTAAAAGCGATTAATACGCTCAAAGAAGCTTTATCCACTACCAAGGTACGCAATCCAGCAGGGTTTTTAGCAGAAGCTATCAGAAATACTTGGATACCCAATGAAGGGTATGAGGAAAAAGCAGGAGTGGATATTTTTAATGAATGGTTCCGACTTGCTCAATCTAAAAGACTAGTTTTAGCTTCAACCAAAATTGAAGGAGTGCTGCACGTTTGTACACCTGAAGGAGAATGGATTCCTTTTGAAGAAATGGTTGCTCAATATCCACTAGAAAATTTGAAACTCAAAAAAAGTGATCAACTATAGTGCTACAAAAACACGTTTAAATTTTAAGTACATATTATTTATCTCTGCTTGGATTCGTTAATTCACGTTATTTTTTAAAATAATTTTTTAGTACATTCATGAGTTGCTTGAAATCGTACCCACAGACTGAGAGGTAAGAATAAAATTATCCAACATTTAAAAATTATAATTTTCATATAAGAATTATATTCTTTTTGGCTCATGCCTTGAACTTTGTCAAAATCTAAAAAGTGACCTAAACATAAAGCTAATGGAATTAAAACAACACCAAAAATAAGGGTTTCAGTAATAAATTGACCCATATATGTTTATAAAAAAATAAATACTTGATAATTTATATACGCTCAGGACATGAACCAAACTTATCTAAAAGCTCAGATATAAGCTGATGATTTGAACAACGCCAAATGACGCTAACATTACTAGATAGATTAAAGCCTGGCTCGCCATAACCTGATAATGCCATAGCATCGGGAACTATAGTCTCTTTATAGATACAAGTTAGAACTTGATTGCCAGGTGGCGAAATGGGATTACGTCCACTATCGTGTTGCAATGTTCCATCAACCCATCCATCGGGAGTTAAATGCCATTCTTTCGATTCTTTACTTGACATATTTTTTCTTTGTGTTTTACCGTGTTGATTTTATTACATTTTGGATGCACATAATAGTAGTAAAAATACGTATCTAAATGACAAATTCCAATCTTGTTAGAACGAAGAGTTGCACATCCGGTTTTAATTGAGAGGGGTGGGAGATAATACTCCTCTTCCGTCTAACTCTAGGCCAAGAAGTATGGCAAATGTATGACGTTGTAGAAAATGTAAACAACGTTAAATGCATCCCAGGTAAACGTTGTAGACGTTATAAACGACATAACCACAATCAACTGCTCTCAATGTGGTGAAAAAATTAAAAAATCGTTGAGCGTTCGGACTCACCGTTGCACCTGCGGTTACATAGCCGGACGGGATGAGAACGCCGCACAAAATATTTTGCTTAAAGGGTGTGAACTTTTTAAGCAGACGTACCGCTCTTGGGAGTGGAAACGAGACGCAAGTCCTAAGCCTGTCTCTGCCTCTGAAATGGAGGGTCAGCAGGAAGCTGGTTGCCCAGCACCATCGCCTGAATATGGCGATCGATCGCCCAAATCCGCGCGATCGCAAGCTAGTTCCCGCGCCTTGGCTCAAGGTTAGTTCAAAGTCCTAGCTCTCTAGCCTTTGCTAGTCGTTCGGGGCGAGGAAGTTTCATAATCTGCTCTCGCAGCATCGCAACGTTTTGGGTTCCATGCGATCGCGTCATCCCTGAACCCGCACCGTTACCAATTGGGTCGAACAGTGAAGCTGTGGGCCCAGCAGAACGAAGCTTGAGCATCAAATCATCAACAGTAAAACTCACGCCCTTGGTATCTTTGAGCGGTGTTTTGTCTCTTGGATCGATGACTGTAAGCTTGCCAGATTCATCCAATACGATGTAGTTGTTGGCGCGATCGCGTATCAGATCAAAATAGGTGTAGCCATCATCATCTCTGCCACTTTTGCCCCCGGTTGCATAAAAACTTTTCTCCAAAGCATTGACAATCTGGGTTTGCTTCAGATTCTCTTGCAACTGCTGAACCTGCTGGGCAAGTGTTGTTTTTTCCTTGCCCCAAATATCTTTAAGTTCCGAAAAATTGCGCTGTTCTTCAAGCTTGCGTTCTTCGTAAGAAGCGGCCAGCTTTTCTAATTCCTGATATTTATTAGGGTCAATTCCCTTGATTTTTTCTAAGTTACCGGAAAGTTCCGCAACCTTGGTTTCTAATTCTTTAGCTTTCTGGGCTGCCGTATCTCGTTCTGTGCGAGTTGCCTTGACAGTATTGAGGATTTTGGTAATTTCCTCATCAGAATATTGTTTTGGTTCGGGAGGAGTTGTCGGATCTAATTCTGGCGGCATAACGCATCACGCGATAATTGTCGCTTTCAGGTTTCCCGCAATGTCTTCAAGTAATAAGTAATTAGTTACGGGTTATGAGATCATGAAAAATTTTTCATCTTCTTTTACTCATTACTTCTTACTCATTACTTATTACTTGATGAGTCTGGGAAATCTCAGCAAGACTAATAGCCAAGCTGCACCATGCTCAAACTCTTCATCCGCCTCGCCCTTCACCTCAACTTCCGCGCCACACTCCGCACCGCCGCAAAACTAGAGTATGGGGCGGGGATATTCTGCTTCAAATTAGCCCTCCGCGCCCAAGAGGAAGGGCATTTGAATCTAGCCGAATTCCTCAAACAGCAATTTGCCGAAGAAGATAGCCATGCCCGAATGCTTGGTGGATTGGTGGATGGATGTGATCGCTTACACCGCAATACTCAAACTGGCGTATGGGAAAAAGGCGATTACCAAGCTTTAGACGGTATCAGCCAACGCTATTGGACAGCTAAGTTGTTCTTCTGGTTCAGAAAACCGGAGGAGCTTGACTGGGCAGACACTTTGGCTTTTATGTGTGTGGTTGAAAATCAAGTTGCCAAATTCTATGAGGTTCTAGGGCGATCGCGTGATGTGGCTGTGGCCCAGATCGCCTCTAAAATTTTGAGCGACGAAACCCAACACAAAGACTATTTGAAAAATTGTCTATCTTGCTTCCATTGCGATCCACAAGGTGCGATCGCCTATTGGCAAGATAGAAAATTGCTGGCGGCGATCGGTGGGGTAATTGATTTGTTCGTTAGTCATTAGTCATTAGTCATTAATCATTGGTTTTGGACAACTGACAATTGACAATTGACAATTGACCTATGACTAAAATGTTAATAAGGTAACAGTGTTGCCACCAAAAGTACAGCAAACACCATCGTGACTGCTGCTTAGATTTCTGGCTTGTACGCTAATCCAAGGACGGTAATCGTCTGTAGAAATAAATACGCTTCCGCCAGCTTTTGGTAATTCGGCAACGAACTGGCGTCCTGTCATTGCGGTATTAGGTTCTTGCGTCCATAAGCTAATTTGAATTGCATCTGGCACCGTATAAATGATGCTAGCTATAGCCGGATCTACAACGATTTGAATAAAGCCAGATTGAGGCGAATCAAAATGAAATGCTTTGCCCTGGCTGGCGCCACAACTAGATGTGCAGATGATTGAGCCAGTGAAATTGATATTGCCGCCGCCTCCACCACCTGAGCCGCCAATTTTTATCCATCTACCAGTACTTGGATTATCGTCGGGAAGTAATACTAAATCATCATCACCGGTGGCAGTACTGCTGGCATCAAACATATACCAGCCAACAGATTTCACTAACCTTGCATAGCTGTCGGCACGCTGGCTTGAGGTGAGGGCTTTTAGGGCGGCAATAGAAGCGATCGCATATCCAGTTTGAATGGCCATTTTTATCTCGGCATAGCATCAATGATTGGTATTCCTCCAATTGGAGCCACCAAGCTCACTTGATTGCCAATTGCGAATACTCCATTAGAAATGGGTCTTGCACTAAATATCTGTCCTGCGGTATTTTTGACGTTGTAATTGGTAGTTACTGAATCGTAATTTAGGACTTTTACGCTGTTTTCAAGGATGCGATCGCGCTGTTTCTGGGCTTGAACAAGACTAGATTGATAAGCGGCACGATTGATTTGAGACAGGGATTCAAGTAACGTAATTTCATTCATAATTTTTTACTTGCGGGTGCATAAATGGTACTAAAAGCAAGAACATAGACAAAATCTAAATCCATGTCTTCCTCAATTACAAGCTTTCTGAGTATGGTTTTCTTGATTTTTGTATTAGTTATGTTGCAAGTATCGTTTTCGTTACTAATGCCAGAATGGATTTCTATATCAAGTGCAATATCCTGAGTCTTGATTGATGTATCTGGGGTAATACCATTAACTAATGTGCCAAACTTCGATGTTATTATTTTATTTTTATAGACATTTGTAGAACGAGGGTAGTCATATGCGAAAAAATTTATGCAGGCATTGTCAGAAAAATTAATCTCTGGAATGGAATAAGAAGTAGTCCGCAAATTTTGCCAATCATCACTTAGGCTTGGAATAGATTGAGGTGGAGTAAAAACTTCTTCTGTTACTACCTTGCCTGAAATGAAATAACGATGCACTACTGGCTCTGAAGAAACATAAAGAGGCGAGTATTTTCGGGTTACTAGATGTGCAATGATTCGAGATTTAGCAGCAGTCAAATATATTCCAGACAACATAGGTCGCCTATCCACTGCAAAATTCCTGATATCCCCAATATTCATCTCGGCAATTTTGGTCGCGGTTTTTTCAACCTGGACGTAAAAATGGCTTATATCGGTAGCAGGATCTCGAAAGACAAACAAAATCGCAGTTTTTAGTAAATCTTCTGTGGAGTGACTGGCTCCTGGCTTTTGCCTCACGCGGGGCATTGAATCATAGCCAGAAATTACCCCACCACGTCTTACTCTAATATTTTCTCCTAATCCCACTGCACCGTTAGTCTGGGCACTGCCATAAGAAATATTTCCATTGCCATCCTTAAGCTTTGCTAGTCCTAATTCTGCATCAAATCCAATGTATGCAGTAGGTAAAATTTGCGCCTCTGCTGTATCAGCAATTCTCTGTTGATATAAGTGGCGATTAACAAGCGATCGCCCTTTTAAAATATCGTCAGCTTCCTGTGACATAGCCCGAATTTAGCACTACAAGAGGAATTTGATAGCTGTAACCTTGTCCATCTGGCACGGTAATCGGGCTTGATTCCACGGCGTAGGCGACAATAATGCCGTTGGCGCTCCTGGCGCGGAATGTTCCCGATCCGGTATCCGTGATGTTTACACCAATCTGGAAATCATTAGTGGTGACATTCGACACGGTGTAGACAGTGCCAGCGGTAATCCCGCCGGGAAGTGTGGCTAGAGCGTCAGCCGTGAAAACCAATTTGTCACCATTTGCAAAACCATGAGCGGTGATGGCAATGCGATCGCTTGTAGCATTTACATTGGCGTTGGTGAAAGATTTTGATGAAACTGCCAGCGAATCCGCAATCAAAAACGCAGTCTGAAACTGGAGAGAACCGCCCGATGCACTAAAACTAGCGCTAATGGTAGGTAGTTCGTGGCGCTGATCTGTGGTGTCGTAGCTGCCATCATCTGAGAAAGTAGCTGCTGCCCTTGCGTAATTATTGGTTGGGAGTAGTTCATTAGAGATAAAGTCGGCCAGCGAATTCGTCCGCCCTAGTGAAGCGGTATTAGCTAGCGCTAATCGAAATTTGGAGGTATCAGCAGGAGTGCTACCACGGAATAAAATTTTGGCGCTCAGAGATACCCAGGCATTGGTGAAAATTAGCGTTGGCATGATTAGCTATTGGGTATTAGGCATAAGTCAATTGTCATTTGTCGTTTGTCATTGGGCATTGGGCATTGGGGATGGGGCAGGGGAAAAATAATAACTCCTAACTCCTAACTCCTAACTCCTAACTCAGCACCTACAAAAGCCTGTCCCAATCCGCATCAACCCAAGTCACTGATTCCCAAGTAGGAGACGATTGCAAGGCATTCCAGGCACTTTCACCCACATCGTCCCAGCTAAAATCCTCCCAGTTCAAGTCTTGTGAAGAGAAGAAGTCCCCAATGCAATCGCCCCCAAGTCCCATTCCTCCAGGCAACGAGAAGCCGCCTATACAACCTCCCCCTATACCTAATCCTCCTTGAAGCACTGCTGTAGTAGTAATTAATAGGTAGGGGTAGGAAATGCATTCTCCCCCCAATGCCATCCCCCCAGGCATCACTTCAATCTCGGAATACGGCAAAGTCACTACACCCGGAATTACCACGCTACCGTCGGCGGGAAGGATTACACCATTAATTATGGTGTTGCCGTCTGGCGTAATTGTCACATTACCCACCACAGCGTTACCCTCCGGTGTAATCACAGCGCCTGGTACAGTTACACCATTAATTGAAAGCGTAGTTGAAGTAATTGCGATATTGCCTGTAACTGGAATTGCCGATTGAGATTGCCCAACCCATATCCCATCACACGACCACAAAGCTTTTTGAGCGGTGACAACCCAGCTGCAACCATCGGCTAAATAATTCTGTGCTGTACCATCAGCCTCAAGCACATTTACTCCAAATAGCGGCTGATAACCACCCAGCAAGCTATTTGGAATTGCCCCCGCCATTTCTTGCCCTTGCCATCTGCCCCTGAGTAAGTTGCCTTCACGTTTGGCGATCGCTTCAAGCTGCCGATTCGCGCTCGTTTCACTGCTTATGAAAAATTTTTCATGAGGTACTGTAATCCCTGCCAAAAATTCCACATTATAGGTGCGCTCGCGCTGTTTGAAGTTGCCGCTACAAGGATCTTGAAACAAAACGGTGTAGGTAACAGGATTTTCCTCGATGCGCTTTGTGGTTGGTCGGCGCTCGGCGGCGGGTGGAGTTTCTTGCCCAGAATTGGAGCGGCGTTTCTCGCTTGAATCCCAGGTTAGTCCTAATTTTTGTTTAGCTCTAATATTTACATCATCAGAATATTCAATTGCGGTTCCTCCCTCAGCTTTTACAGTGGGCAAGAGTCGGTAAGTCTCATACTGCCATGTATATTTATCAATTTCCTTCCATTGTTCGGATTTGTACTCCGAAGTGACAAAGTACTCTGGGATATTGTCCCAGTCCTCCCAATTCTCATCACTCCCATTTAATACAATTACCGCAAGCTCTTTAGTTTTAGTGACTTTGTTTAAAAGTACTTCTTTGGGACTATATGTATAGGTTTCGGTAACTTGCTTCGTATTCACCAGCCCGACAAAATTACCCACAATAAAATCGGGTCTAAGTTCTTGAATTTCTGCTAGATACTGGGATTTATCTGTATTGAAATTAGTAATTTTTTGCTTTAACTTCCCGCCTTCACTAACATCTTCAAACGAGGATTCTTCAATTCGTGATTCGCCCAAAAATAATCTAAATAATTCTCTTGGCAGACTTGGAGGGGTAGCAAATTTCTCCCAAAAAACCCTTGGTATGATTAATCCCCACGGTTTCTCGGTATTTGAAATTATGCTGAATTCCCCCTCATCTTCATCCCACAACTGATTCTCAGTAACTTTGTTGATTACTATTAATCCAGTGGATTCGGGATCAAGAATCGCAGGGGAGCCGTATTGTTCGGTAGTCACCTTGCTATCAAGCTTAATCTCCCGCGTTACCATCTGCGTTCCAACGGCTTTGATTTTCTCGCAAGGTGATTCGGCTCCCCCTAATCGGCGATACCAAAGTTCGTTCTTGCCGACTATCAAAGAAACCAGTGATTGAGTTGACCCGACATTAACATTGGTTATTCTGAAGCGCTCTTGATTATCAATCCACCCTACTTTGTTGCTGGCGTATAGTAATTTCCCAACAGATTGCAGATAGGAGCCTGAGAGATTTAAGGGGTAATTGTAGAGGGAATCTGGAAAAATGCTAACGGAGTTACCAATTCCTGCTTCAAAAAGGAGTTTATTGATTACAGAGTTTACTGATTGAGAACCCAACGATTTATTGTCTGCCTTCTCTGGGTCGGTGGGCTCTTTAAAGTTCAGGAGTGTAATCAAATCAGCCACCTCAAGGGTTAGCTGCTGCTTTTCTGTATCGTATTTTGGGGCAAGAACTCGCAGCGTCCCCCGTGGGTGTCGCTTGAGGCTGCCATTGGTATCAGCGATATCTAAAGTGACGGACTTGCCACGACAAAAGGCAGTTGGATTTTTGCGATCGTCTAGGGATTGAGTAAAGCCCAGCGCTTTACCCAGTAAGATTTGCCCAGTAAAAGCAATCAAGCCAGATTGGTCTAGATGGCTATCACTGCCTTGAAAGGAAATGAGGCACGGTGTGAAGTCTGTGCCTCCTATGAGTAATCTTACATTTCTGGCTGATTGGTTGGCGGACATGGGCTAGGGCGATGCCTCCGGCGAACTGCGCTTACGCACTCAGTTATGATCGCCTTATGATTCCTACATCAGCAAAATGGATGAGATACAAATTTCAATCTCTGAATCGGATGTCGTTAATATTGACCTAGATTCAAATCAGGTTGAAACCCTAGAGCAAAGAATCTACAAATCTTACAAGTATATGTCGCCACTCGCCCGAAAAATTTTTCACTTACTTGACAATACAGGGCAATCAGTTAGATGTTTATCAGAAAAAGCTGAATGTGAATATACAACCACCAGTAAATATCTCAAGAAGTTTTATGAATTACAGATAGTCGGGCGTTCAGCAGCGCCAGCTTCTGCTGCAAATACAAAACGCACAGGGAGGAGAGAATTTTTCTACTTCATTGATTATGAGGTTACTGAAATCTCATCAAAAATAATTAAAGGGCAAAACCGGATTTCACCTCAGTTTAAGGGACAGTATCAATCGCTGGGTTTGCTTGCAAGTAAACTGAAAGAGTTTGTTGTCTTACTAGAAAGACTCGAAAACTTAGAACAAGAAGTGCGTGAACTTCTTGGATCTGATGAAGTAGCAGAACTTTTGATAGCCAGACTCAAAGGTGGGCGTTCAACTTTGCCCTAAAGTCTTTCTTGGGTTAGTCCTTGTCAGATCCCTTCATCTATTAATTTGACATTTCTAGCTGACTGATTAACTGACTGGGCGATCGCTACGGCGAGAAACTACGCAAGACATAATAGTGTTTATGATTCCAATGAGGCTGAATATGGCAGGGCTTTATCTAGTGGATGGAAAGGTGTGCGAGCTAACTGACGTAAGATTCAATTTTCTAGGAATGAAAGCATCTGGAGTTACTCTAACTTTCTATGAATGCGCCCGATCTAGAGAGGTGGCTTCTCCTACAATTGAAACCTTTGCGAAGCATTGGAGCTTTCCCAATCCTATAAATGTTGCAACGCTAGGTATGGTACCAGATTCAACCAAATTACAAGCGCTTGGTAAACTAGGCATCAAGGCTTATGTACGTTGAGCAATAGGCGTAAGCCATAATTTTGCCTCTGCAATCCGCCGACGACGTAAACCCGCTTCCACGTTGCTACCAGGATTGCAGTACAAGCTAAAAACTCGTGTTACTTCTTTGACATCGCCCCAAAGATCAGAATTTTTCAGCAGTCTACTGATGCTACTAAAGCCAGAAGTATTGTAAAAATTGCTACCTAAATTGTAACCGAAGCTTAAGATTGCCCCTTTCTGGTTTATCGTCAGGTCATCCCAGGAAGGGATTTTTTGCAGGGGAGGGAGATAATTTTTCTCTAGCTGGGTGATGAGCATTTCATCAGCTTGAGCTTGGGTGATGGTTTCCCCTAATTTCCAGTTGCTCCCTGATAGCTTTTTGGTGGCTCCCCAGCCGATTGTGATGGGTTTGTCCCCTGTCAGCGGATCGGGGTAGGCTTTGAGGAAACAGCCCTCGAATTCTTTGATTAGATTTACGCCAGGTGTTGGTAGGTTTGTCATGGAAGGCGATCGCATACATCACGCTCATAATTCCTCCCGTCACCGCAGGTAATTACTTGATGATTCTGCTGTAAGGCAAGACCATAGAACAGCTAGAGTTAATAGTTGGTAGCAAATGTTTACGAGCGTACTTATCAAGCGGCTTGCTCCAATTGCCATAAGCCTCCCCATCCTCTACCGTCCACTGAACCGAAACCATAACTTGGGCTGCAATCTCGTCAGACTTGAAAAATGGTAGCCAGTATTGACGATGGTAAATAATGTATCCTCCATTAAGTCCAGCCCAACTTCTGGCAAATACCCATCGGTAAAACATAATAATTTAAGCTTTATCTAACTCCCAGTTCCTTTGATGATTATGGTATCTCCTAAACAATGTGAGCGAACCCTCATTGTCGTTCACTATACTGATACAAAAATTGGCGATTGCGCCCCATTTGACCACTTGGGCGTGATTACTAAGAATTATCAGTGCAACAGCCCTAAGTCTGAGCGGCTTACGCTGACTCAAATCATAGAAATATTGCTAGACGACCCAAAAAAGCACTATGCAGTGTTTGGAGATATACCAGGCTCCTCGAAAATAGAGCATGGAGAGGTTGCTAGCTTGACATTATTCGTCAGTGACTACGAATCAGTTGTCAAGTCGCCTTGTCCAACTCCCTCAGTACAAAACTTGCCACATAAGGATATAACTGATTCTTCTGCCACTGTGATTTCGGCTCAAATATTCGAGCGTAAAACCGCGCTGGATACGCCACGCCACCTGTGAAGTTCGTTTGTGCTCCCCCAGATGCGATCGCCCTCGTCCTCGCTCCCTGCTCAACAAAGTCCTGAATGCTGTCATCAACTGTGATGCGGTAGTTGCCTTGAGTACGTCTTAGGCGATCGCATTCCCCAAATATCGCCCCAATCGCATACCACTGCTGAGTTGTCACCATTGCCGAGATTGTCCAAATATGCTTTGGTTCATACACCGGGCCAGAGTCTAAGGATGCGCCGACGATGCTGTAGTCGGTTTCTCCAGTGGTGGCTGGGATGCGATCATATGACACAAATCGCTTCAGGATGACAGAGATGCTGCTGATAGAGAGGGTTAGTTGCCGCATGAAAAATTTTTCAGGGATGGAGTTAAAATCAGATTTCCTATCTTTCTGGGTTATGACTGGAACTGAACTTTTTCAATGGCTTGAGGATAACTTCACGCACCACCATACTGTGCAGTATGAAAAAGCAGATATTAAGGATAGTTTTAACGGTGAAGAGAAAGCAGCGCTGATAGCACTTTTTGAAGCATATAAGGCTACAGGGACAATTGATGGCGTGTTGCTAGCAGTGATTTGGCTAGGCGAGAAAGATGAAGCGATTTTTTATCTTGATAAGATTCTGAGAAATTTTTAACAGTGCTAAATTCAGGAGTTAGGAGCTATGAATTTAAAAATTGATCCAACGCGCTGGGCAAACAAAGAAGAATGGGAGGGGACAGGGGTATATGTCAGAGCTACGTTTGCTGACGGCAGTTGCGGAGTCGTCGAAATATCCCACCTTGAAAAAGCTTCCTTGCTTGATTGGCTCAAAAGTACAGGTGGGGATAACCGAATTGCTGAAAACTGCGTAGGCATTCTACTGGGGCACGGAAGTCTTCATGAATCCCAAGAAGTGCAGCTTCCACCAGTTTACAACCCTGAAGAGACAAGCTGACCTCGTGACATATCGCTCATTAATTTCGCCGCATCATCAACAGGATTTGGAGTTTGCACAGTGAGCGATCGCGGTGTATTGGCAAGTTGTAAGATGCGATCGCCGCCGTCGCAATATCCTTGTTTTGGATGAGCTGTAACAAGGCGCAGTGGTTGAAAAATTCTTTCCTCAAGTGCCGCGATCGCTTTGTTTGGAATACTCGACTTGATTGGATAACTAGTTATCCAATTGTAAAACAAGCGATCACTTGTTTTTAGTGCAACTGAACTTACGGAACAAATCGATATAGAGGGGTAGAGGCGATAGGATGGTAAGCAGTAACACAAAAGAAGACATCTGCTGGTAAGACAGATAGCAGACAAGCGCAAGACAAGTCGTGATACTTGAAGTTTATAAAATTCTTTAAAAAATGCTCTTAAGGCTTAAACGCTTAAAAGCTTTTGCCAGACTGGCTTGCGCCTTAGATAATCTACTGATAATTTTATAAAAAAAATATAAAATACTCACTTCAAGTGCGGAAGACAGCAGACCATTGCTGTCTTACAATAAGAGAGACACGATAAGACAATCGATTTAGTTTGTCAAGGTAAAGAAAATTCTTTACTGAGTCTTGTCATTTACTCTAAAAAGTACTTTTTAGCATATTTTTATAACTGCCTAAGCAGTTCTTTGCGTCCTCTTGCCAGCTAGCCAAGTTCAACAACTGCATGAAGTTTCCTGAATCACCCCGTGTCAGATATACCTGCAACCCTCTTGTGGAAGTAATCTGCCAGCTTCGATTTCCCAAGATATTAAAAATCGAAAAAGAAGCTCCTGTAGATTTTCAGGAAGCGGTGAGATTAGAATATCCAGTTTTCAATACTTCTCAATCAATCGATTTGTCGCTTTTGTCAAGTCCACAGCCTAACTCACCATCAGTTGTATTAGGGCAAAGTTTTGCGTATGAGTTCGCTGATAAAACAGGAGAATGGAAACTTACTCTAGGAAGTGATTTTATAGCTCTTTCTACGCCGAAATATGAAAGCTGGGAGGATTTCAGAAAACGATTATTGAGCGCTGTTGAGGTACTGACTAAATGCTACAATCCTTCACACTTTACGAGGATTGGCTTGAGATACGAAAACCTTATTATACGCTCTGAGCTTGGCTTGGAAAATCGCCCGTGGCGGGAGTTGTTCAACCCCCCAGTTTTAGGAGTATTTGTAACTGAGAATTTGTCAGAGAAAGACTTTACCGAAACATTTTTGTATTTTAAGTGTCGTCTGGATTATGCAGATGCAATGGTGAATGTTCGGTGCGGACTTGGAATAAAAAATACACCTAATGCAACTAATGAACCCGGTTATTTCATAGATGCTGATTTTAATGCTGAGAAGACAACGGAGATAAAAGATGCCACAACCTACCTTGATCGATTCAACCGAGAAGCTGGAAACCTCTTCCAATGGTGCATCACTCCCACCTTACATCAGTCTTTACAACCAAAATCCATTGAAAGATAGATATGGTCAAACCTCGGCGAAGATATCAATACCTTTAGCTTATGAGAGTGGCGAACCAACAAGTATTTTGCCATCACGCGTGTTGCTGAACGCATTAAAAAAATACTATTTTCAATACGCTAAAGATAAATTTTTAATTGACTACTATACTCTTTTGAATTTATTTGAGCAAAAAGCTATATCAGTTCAAAACTGGGATAAAACATTATTATCTCCTACATCAGCCGTTCCTCCAATGAGGGTGATAGAACTAAATGATTTTCCCGACGAAATCAAAGGCTATCTTGACGAGTTGCTTGCAAATAAAAAAGACAAAGATACCCTATATGAAATTGCAGAAAAAATAGTTGAGTGGCTGAGTGATAGCTCAGAAGAATATCAAGCCAAACTAGCTATAGAACTTGATAAAATGCCTTCAACCGCTAGCCGCATTCTCATAGTGTCGTTACGGAATGCAGAATTCCAAATCAATAATAAAAATTTACTTGATGCCATTAGTCGTTTTTTGAAATCAGAAGATAAACTTTTAGCCCAGTCCTCTGCGGCCTGCCTTTTAGCTTGTGGTGGTTCTTTAGGTGAGAACATAGTGCAAACGGCACTCTCATCTCAAGATTTACCACACTCTCGGTTGATTCAAGGCATAATGGGACTATTAAGTTAATATCCCCTCATTTCATGAAATTGAACGCCATCCCTTGGTGCTTCAGAAAGTTGTACCAAGGATATAAGCGACCTAAATACCTAGTACGCCTTTGTAGGAGCTTAGGAGATTTTGAACCGATTGTAAGTGAGGCAAAAAACTCTGCCGATAGTAACTGGAGTCAGGATTTAATCCAACAAGTTATCGAGCAAGCACTAGGAGGTGAAGCTTCAGGTATCTCTACTTATGAAGCCGATACAATCGATGCTTTTGATAGCGGACATGCTCTTGCAGTAGTAGCAGAAGGTATAAATCAAGGCAAGCTTCGTGTTAGCAAAGGTAGCAAACGAGACTCAAAGACTACTAGAGGCTCTTTAATCATTCCAGTAAGCTCTCTCCCAAAAACAACCCACTATGAATTTACTCCTGAAAATAATTTAAATTTTTACCCAGCCAACCATCGGCATTTCGATCTAGATATCAAGGATTCGGAAGAACTGGCAATTACAATCCTAAATGGTATTCGCGATCTAAGTATCAAACCTACTTTTATTGCAAATGATAAAAAATACAATGTAAATTATCGGCTTATGTGGGCCATCGCTTACTCGCACTGCCTTAAAGTTTTTGGAACATTGAATCACTCTAAACCGCCTACTAATTGGGCAGATGGTCAAGACCTGACAGCATCTGAGCAAATTGAAACTCTTCAATACGTGGCACAAGTAGGATAAATCGACAGTTGTATAAAATTTTGTCACTCAGATATCTATAGAAGATATCGTTAAGCTTTAAATAACGGGATTACAGTAGCAGTAGTGAAGGCTTGTATTCAACAACAGACAGACCAAGAACAACTATATCTTCAGTCCTAAAAAATTTTTCACATTCCCCCCGCCAAAACTTGACCGCGTGACATCCTATTCATCAAGTCTGCTGCATCATCTACAGGGTTGGGAGTTTGTACAGTAAGACTTCGCGGTGTGCTGGCGACAAGAGCCATAGAATCAATCAGCTTGTCTAGCCTTTGCTCAATCCCCTGATTCGCCATCTTCAGCGCCTCCACGAATTGATTGCCACTACTAGACTCACGCGGTTGAATGCTGGCTGAAGATACAGAGGCAGTTGTTTTGTCCATTGGGGGCATATCAGCAATGGTAGATGTGGGGAATTTCGCCGATTGACTCGGCAGTTTCATTCCCTCACGCTGGCGCTGGTAGCCCTCAAATAAGTTTTCTCCCGGCTTGAGGTTAAGGCTGGGTATCGGATTGGACTCAAAACTTTTAGGAAGCGCCAACGTGGGATTAACCCTTCCTGCCTTATCTTCAGCCGTTGATAGGCTCATCGGTCTACGTGCTTTTTCTCCGGCTTCTACCAAATCCAGTGCAGTACTGCGTTCGCGTCTTTTTTCCCCAGCTTGAAAGTTTTGATTTTCCGTACTTTGAGTGACTTTCTGCTCTTGAGTCGAATTTGCGGCAATTTCCCCTTGATCATTAAGGTTGGCTTGGGCACTCTCGACACGCCGATCGCCCAAAACAACCTCTTTATTAGCAAGCTCGACCCCAATTTTGGCGGTTTCAATTGCCAGAGGGTCTTTTTTAGCGATCGCAATCTTCAACGCCGCATCAGCTTCTAATTTAGATTTTTGGGCTGCAAGCTGATACCCTTGGGCTTCATACAAAGCAATTTGGGCAGCAATTTTCTGGCGTCTAAGGTCATTTTCTAAGGTCTTGCGCTGAAACTCTTGCTCACGAGCCATACTTGCTTGTTTTTCAAGAGCGTTCGCTGCCTCAGCAGCCGCTTTCCTTTCTTCAATTTGCAGCTCGTAATTTTCGGGAGTACCTCTTTCGTATCCCATCTTATCAAGTTGCTCTTTGATGGCTCTTTTGGTTCGCCCCTTAGTTTTTGGGTCTTTGAGTTTTTCAACCAATCTCGAAGCATCGTTAGTATCGGCGTTTTGATTTTCAGCAGAACTAGTTGTAGCATCCGACAAAGCCTTAGATAGACTGTTGCGTGACTGAAGTAGCTTGTTAGTGCGTTCTAGGCTTTGGTTATAAAGTTCGAGTTTCGCCTTAGATTCATCAAGTTGACTCTGCTGCTTTTTAAAGCGATTCTCTTCAGTTTGGAGAATGCGCTGAATATTGTGCTCTACGCTCTCCCTGTACTTCTCCTCACCCTCAATTTTGAGCTTGGTAAGTTGTGAATCTAAAGCAGCTATTTCGTCTTTCGCATCCTTCTCATTTTTGACGCGAGACTTGATAAATTTAATCTTATCAACCACCTCCTGTTGGTCAACTTTATTTTTATCAATTGCCGCTTGGTCTTGGGCTTGTGGGGTCAATCCTGCCTTCAGGAGCTTTTTGTCAATTGCAGTGCTAGCAATGGTTTTATTAGTAGAAATATTGCGCTCAACAATGGCACGATATTTCTCCTCAGCCGCAATTTTTAGATCAATTAGTTGCTGGTGGCTTCGGGCTAATTCAAGATTGAGAGCCATCTGCTGCTCGGCAAACTCCCTAGCACCCCGGCGTCCTTCTTTGTATTCTTGTTGATTTTGAGCAATCTTGGTTTTGACAAGGGCGGTGTTATCAACAGCCGCTTTTTGGTCAATGGAGTTTTGGTCTAAGTCAGCGCTGTCTTTGGTACTCGCAGTTATTCCTGAAGTCAGCAGCCTAGTTTTAATCCCAGTACTGCTAGCAGTTTGAGAAAGAGCGATCGCCGACTCGGCTTTTTTGTTAATAAACTCAATATCTTTGAGACGACGTGCTATGACTGCTTGCTGTACAGCAAGTCTGTTCTCGGCTTCTTGCTTCTCTAGTTCGGTTTGTTGGGTCGTGAGTTCACGCTGTTTTTCAGCGAATCTTTCAGCAGATATTGCGCCTTGATCGTGATAGGTATAAAGCGATCGCAATTGAAGAGAAAGGTTTTTTTCTTGCGATTTAGTGCTAGCTAATTGAATCCGGGAAATTTTTTCATTAGCGACTTCTTCAGTTATTGTCCTAGCAGTTTGAGCATTTTTAACGGCTGTAATCTTCTGGTTTTCTGCCTTTTGGGTAGCTGCACGCGAATTAGCTGCTGACTCATCAATGCTGAACAACGAATTATCTTGAACAACTTGGCTACGCCTTGTTTTTGTGTCAACAGTAGTCTGTTGGGCTTCAGTTAACTTAGTCTTCGCCTCACGACCGGCTTTTAGTTTTTCTAATATCCCCTTGTCACTTTCATCTGTAGTGTTCTTTAATACATCGTCAATTTTGGCGACGTTGGCATCTGGGGATACTCCTAGCCGTTTTAGCGTGGTTTGAAAATCCGGTTTCGAGGTTTCTGCTTCATAACCTTTGACAAACTCAAGAGACTTGGCTTCGTCAACTTGAGCCGATTTATATTCGTCATCGGCATTCTTAAAGGCAAGCGCTCTTGTAGCTAGTTTGTTGCTGGAGAAGCCAGCGATCGCTTCTCGTGAATTGGTTAGTTTGCGCTTTGAAAGGTTTTCTTTGTTTTTCTCCTGCCCCTCAGCCAGAGCTAAGTTTAACTCACGTAGCGATTGAGTGAATGCCCTGATTGGGTCAATCCGTAATGAGCCTAGTGCTTCCTCTAAGTTGGCTTTAAGTTGCTCTTGTGGTTTAAGTTGTCTTTGCAGTTCAACACGCTGCTTGTCTGCTGCTGCTTGACCACCCATGTTAGCAATCTTGTCAGGATTATTAAGTTGCTCTATCTGCGTTTTAATTGAATTGATTTTCTGTGTTGTGTCGTTGAGCAGAAAAGTTAAAGGTTTGCCTGCTTCGGCGCGTTGGTCGTTGAGTCCGTTAATTTTTAAATTACTTGCTCCAAGCTGCTGTTTAAATTGAGCCGGAACAGCTTGACCTTTGTCTACAAAATCCCTTTTTATTTTGGCTTGCAGTATAGCCCTTTCTTCCTCTGCTACTTTTAGCTGGGCATCAATAGGGCGTAACTTTCCAGCCTCTCCCGTACCTGTTTTGAATTGAGCAAGTAGTAATCGTGCATCACCTAAGTTCTCTGCATATGATAGACCTTGCTCTTGAATATTATTAACGGCGCTGTCTCTTTCGTATTCTCCCCAAGTTTTAATTTTTTTGCCAAAACCCCCCATACTTCCAGGTACGAGTAAATTGCCCAATCTGAAATTATTGTTGCCAGCATTCAAGGCTCCAATCAAATACTTATCTACGAACTGACCTACGCCGTTAGTTGCTACAGGGTCGAGTCCTTGGGTTTTCCCGCGTTCAAGCTCGGCATTTTCTTTTTCAGCAAAAGTGCGAATTTTTGAACCTGTGGCAGAATTGATTGGCGCGATCGCATATTTATCAAGGAATCTTTCTACACCACCAGATGCTTCAGGCTTAGGCTTTTGGAAAAACTTCTTGGTTTCTTCGGCGGATCTTTTAGCCGCATCAGCCGCTTTTTGAAACGATTGCACCAACTCGGTATTAATTGCCTGATTTAAAAGATTAACAACTTCCAAGACTGCAAAGATGCCAGCAGCCCATTTAACTGAAGCTGAATTATTGAGAGTCTGTCCGAAGGCTTTCATTCCACCAGTCAATCCGACTTGTGCAAAATTGACTTTAATCATCTCAGATAAAACAGCGCCAAGGGCAGACAACATCTTGCCTGACAAAACCAGAGATACCGATAAAAGAATAAAGCCGAGTTCTTTAGCGACAGATGCGATTCCTTTGAGTACGACGGCAAAAACATTTAACCCCGCCGTAGCAGCTGGTGCAATACCTTCACCAACTCCTTGCTGTAAACTCAAGAACGCATTCTCTACCCCAAATATTGCACTCTGAGCATTACCCGCAGCATCTTTGGCTGCATCCCCAAACTCACTCTGCAACTGTTTTGCAAAACGCGGTAAAAAATCCTGAGACAACACAGATCCTGTGTCGAGTAACTTAGTAAATTCTGCCTCAGTTACACCCATCGCCCTAGCAGCAATTCCCATCGCACCCGGCAATCGTTCGCCTAGTTGGCTGTTACCACTCCAACAGGTTTTGCCCGATCTGCGGACGTAAAGCGTAGTAAGCGGAACCTCTACGCAAAATACCTCATCGTCAAATTCAACCCATTCTAGACTTGATGGATCTACCAGTACTTCTGCACCACTATCAAAGTCAGTCAAATAGAAATATGGTTGATTTCCTAAGTCTTTAGCTTTGACTATTTTGAACTTAGACTCATTGGCTGCTCTTACAACCATTCGGTGATCGGGAGTTATGAGTAAATCTATTTCTTCTGAATTCACGCGAAGCATCAAGCCAATGTAGCGATACCTGATTGTCCGAGTAGGTGATTGAAATTCAATTTCTCCAGTTTCTAAATTTTGAGAAGCAAACAAATCGCGATCGCTTACCTCATCCCAACGAACCCATCCTCTAGATGTCAGTACTTCAGTATTAGAATCGTAACACCGTAATTCTTCGGACGACACCTTCCCCTTCGAGATCATCTGGCTCAACGCCAGAATCGAGCCTTGGGTATTGTCAGCACTCAAACCAAGCACAGTACTGGCTTGGGAAATCCCCGTGAATAACTCACGAGTGCCTTTACCTTCCATTGCCGAACCCCGGGCCGCCGATGCTAGTTGTACAAACCCCTCTGCTGAAGCCTTCAGTGGAACCCTCAAATCTTCAACCGTTTTCCTGACAAACGCCAGATTCTGAGCGCCCCCCGCACTACCCCCTGATGCGAAATTGAGTGCGGTTTTGAGGCGATCGAGTTCCACGAATGCTTTAAAGGCATCTGTCGCAAGATTGGTAAAAAATCCTTGCAGAAAACTGGAAACTTGAAATGCAAGTACTCCCTTAAGAAGAGTGAAAATATTTGGCAACATCTGCCTAAACTTATCAGCGCCTCCCAAAATCACATCAAAAGGATTTCTTGGCGGAGGTGGCTCACCCAGAAGCTTTAAATTCTCCCTGATTAGAGCATTCTGCTTTTCCAGTTCCTTAATATTTTGCTGTTTGGATGCGTCTGACGCCCCAGCGATCGCACCACGCAAATTTTTGGCGACTGGTTCAAGTTCTCTACCATTTTTGATATTGGGTTGGATATCTGCAAGGCGTTGTTTGTCAGCATCAATCCTACCTGTCAAGTCTTCTGCTTTCCCACTTAATCGCTGTAAATCTCCAGATGTCAGCTTTGGATCTTTTCCTGATTGAGCGCGTTTAATTTGGTTAAGTACTGCGTTCAATCGGCGTTCGTTCTGCTGAATTTGCTTTTGAATGAGTTGCGCTTCTTTCTCCTGAGCTTTACCAAGTGCAATTTGAGCATCAATATCAGTCAATAGAACTTGCGCTTGTTGCCCCAAATATTCAGCCTGCTTAGTAAGTGCGCTAACCCTAGCAAGCCTAAATTCTTTACCAAGACCCTTAAAGAACGATCGCTCTGGAAGCTTGGGCAAATCGCTCTCAACTCTTGGGGCTTCAGTCTCAATGGTGGGTGCATCGATATTGCCCCCATAACCGCGCTGAATTTTTTTAATCGTGCGGCGAGTGCGGCGAGAAGAATATGCCTCATCGTAAGCCACGCCTGTTTCAATACCTGCAACTTGCTGATTGGTTTCCTGCTCTAGTTGTTCAAGCGCCTTATTTGCGCGTTTAGCCGCCCGATTTGAGTTTTTGAATATACCTTTGAGTACGTTCTTGGCACGACGTTCAGCAGCGCGGGTTTGCCGCTCAAAATCCCGCAATGCCTCATCAGAAACCTCAAATAGCTCCACCCCTTGAGATTGTCCAACACCTTGAGCTTGTGGTAGACCCAGAGAACTTGATCCAGTCTGTTTTGCTCTGAGCGCTGGTGAGTATGTTCTGTATTGGCGCTCGATTGTACCTTTGAATTGCCCAAGCTTCTGCCGCGCCTCACCTGATAAATCTGTGCGCTTGAGTTGTTCGCCAACAAGAGCAATTTGCTCATCAATGTTCGTCAACGTACTTCCAGCTAATTCTGAATTGGTGACTTTGCGCTTTGCTGCTGGGCCTTTAAAAGATTGTTTGAGGTTTGCGGTAATCGTGGCTTGAGTGGCTTGTACTTGCTTGAGTAATTCAGTCTCGGTTGGCACGCCGCCTGATTTAATGCCAGATTTCAATCCCTGCTGAATACTTTTGAATACCTGCTCGAAGTAGCGTTCGGCAAACACATAAGCATCCTCCTCAAGCGATCGCACTACTTCGACATCGCTGCTTGTTGCGCCCAATGCTCCTTTTTTGAAAAATTCTGCTGAAGCGGCAATTTTACTACCTAATTTTTGCTTCTCTGTTTGATTGGCCTTGGCTAATTCAAACCCTGGATTGGCGGATTGTGCAAGCTGTCTTTCACCGAATCCTCCCTGCATTGCATGGCGCAACTCATGGACTAGGGTTTTTATGGTATCTGGCGCTATAATCCCTTTGGTTAAAGCATCGTGGGTTGAAGCGGGGAGAGTAACTGCGTTATTGAAACTAGTATATTTGCCAGAAAATTTTGCGTCGGCGGGCCCCCTGATAAGTTGAGGGATTTTATTGGCAGGGATGTTGATCCCAGCTAACTGCTGAAATTGAGCAAGTACATCTTGAAAAATTTTTGGTGCAGGAGTAGCGACCACAGCAGGAGTCTGTTTAACCAAGTCCTCAACTTGATTCGTTTGCCAAGAGTTGACATTTCTGGGTTTTGCCCTCACCCTAGTCGTCCGTGCTTGTACTTCTTGGGGTGCGTCTAAAAGCCTTTGAGCTAAAGCTGCACGCTCCTGCTCTAGCGAGTCTTTTAGTCGTTTGCGCTCCTGAACAAATTCACCAGATGATTCCTGTTTAATTTTTAGGTTCTCAGAAATATTGCTTTTATAGGCTGATATTTCTTGCTGTACTGCATTTACTCTTAATCCAGACTTTTTACTCTCTAATAGTGAGTTTTTTGCACCAGCATTATCTCCTGTCTGTAGTGCTGCGATCGCTTCCGCTTTTAACCTTGCTTCCTCCTGTTTATAGGCTTTAAGCCTGACTCGCGCTTCCTTGATATTTTCTTGCTGGATTTTTATATTGCCATCTAACCTAGCAACAATGCCATTTGCCTTCACAGCGGATTCAATGAGTGCAAATTCGACGTTATCAACGCCACTAGTATTGGCTCCTGCCATCTTGAGCTTGCCAACAGCGCCATTCGTCTCGCCCAATAATCCAGCTATCTGCTGCTGTAAAAATTGCTCTGCTTTTTTAGCCTCACCAAGTGCGCTAGATGCCTGAGCGATTTGCAAATCAATTTTGTCAACAGCAAGCTTTATTTCCTCTGTTTCTGTCCCCGTCGCCACAAGTAGTTCTCTATCCGCTTGCAGAGTGCTTAACTGTGATGATTTTGACTTGACTTCCTGTTGATATTGGGGCAGGATTTCTTGCTTAATTTTCTGGGCTTGCTGCTGTCTTTGGGGCGCGTTGGCGATCGCTGTTTGTAATTGAAGCCCAAGTTCTCGCTGAGATAATTTTTGCTGCTGTTGCTGCCTCTGTTTATTTTTTTGCACCCCTGCCTGAGATGCAATCAATTGCTCGGATTCACCTACAATGCTGGTAATTTGTCCGGCTAAATCCTGCTTTAATTTTTGCAGTGGTGCGCTATTAAGGATGGCTCCTGCAATTTTTCCGCCAACTGTATTTCCTAATTTGGGGATGGCTGAGGTGATTAGCTTCTCGCCCAACAAATCAAAACTGCCGATGATTGGGCCAAGCTGAGACTCGATCCCTCTACCCAATCCTGCCCCAAGTTGCTTAGAAAGCTGCAAGCCCACGCCTTCAAAAACACCTGTGGCAATTCCTTTAAGAGGGGCAAGCAGTGTGTCACCAATGCCACTGAATATCTTAGAAAAAGTGCTAGGAGGTTTAGGGCGAGACTTTTTAAAGCCTTCTTCAATTGCACTTGTGATTTTCTCTCCAATTCCCGCCGACGTAATATTTTTTAAAGGATTGAAGTCGCCGGAATTAACATCTACATCAACCCTGATTTTGGACTTTTTAAAATAGCCCTCAATCTTATTAACAACGCCCTTGAGCTTAGACTCATCAACTGAATCTAAACCCTGCATCAATCCGGCGATCGCATATTTACCAATCTCCCTAAAAACTTTAGACGGCGACTGAATCCCCAATTGCTTATTGACCGACTTAACCATCGAGTCAATTGCCGATTTTCCCGCACCCTCAACCCCAGAAAACCCCTGAGTAAAACCGTCAGCCGCATATTTACCAATCGTCTCAAACTGTTGTCTTACCTTAGATTCATCAACTTTAATATCAACGGTGACAGGCGTTATCTTTGACAACCGTCGCAGCTTTTCTTGGAAGTCTTTGACGTTGGGCGCTAGGTCAACTTTGATAGGGTCGATACTGCTATTGAGCTTTTTGATTTGTTGGTCAAAAGTCTTGGTATCTATTTCAAGGGGGATAAAAACGGGTGAAACTAGCTTGGATAACCCCTTGATTTGTCGTTCAAAATCTTTGGTATCTAATTTGATGCGATATGCAATTTGACCTGCATCAGTCGCTTGCAACTTCTTCAAGTCGCTGTCGAATTGGGAACGGTCAAGGTTTAATTTAATTGAAGCGGAGCCTAAACTTCCCATGATTGCGATCGCAGCATTACATCAACCAATGGGTTCCCTGTTTAAGATAATAAAAGTATTTAAATGTCAGTAATTACCATGAAAACATTAGAGCAAGAATGGCTTGAATACGCCTCAAAAGTTTTGCCCAAAGGCTGTTCTCCTATCCAGAGGCAGGAAACGCGGCGGGCTTATTACGCTGGTATATGGACACTTTTACAAATGGTGAAAGAACTCGGAGATGAAGAGGTAAGCGAGGAGCAGGGAGCGCAAGAACTAGATAAACTTGAAAATGAGTGTGCAAGCTTTATATCTCAAGTCGGCAAAAAATACTGATATCCATGCCTCATGAAAAATTTTTCATGAGGTGACTTCAAATTCCTCATCCAGATCCAGACTTCATTTGATGCCTAGAAAACTTAAAAAACGTATTGTCCCAAATCCCCGACAGCCATTGACCAAGAAAGCTAAAAGGGCGATCTTGAAGTATGTTGAGATAAAAACAGCAAGATTTCCCAACATTTATGCTGTGATAGAGCAAACCTTAATAGCTGAGAAGATGCGGCGAGAGAATCTTTATGGGTGGCTAGAATCCAAGGGCTACAAATGGAAGGGACTGTTTTGGGAGAATAACACAGACTCGTGATTACTACTGATGAAAAATTTTTCATTAGCTAATAACTGCAAACTCCCCATCAAGCACCCACGCTTCGCCCAATGCCGGGACTTTAACCACCCCGCCATCTGTGACGATCGCCCCACTCACACCATCAACAAAGCCCAATTGGAACCGCACCAACCCATTATCAACAACCGGCTGTAGCAGCACCACGCCCTCACCAATCCACACAAGGGGCGTACAAGGATCGCTATTACGGGATTTGGACAGCTTGTCAACAGGTGCGATCGCCACACACCATCCAGGCAATTTACCCGCGTCAGCCAATGCAAAGAAGGCATTAGCAGCAGTTGAGGAAATCCTTTCCCCATCATCATCAGCAGGAGTGAAGTAAAAGAAATCACTCGGTTTCGCCGCTTCAGATTTCGGATCGCGGTTGGAATTGACAAAGCACGATGTGAGAGTGGCAATACCTAACTCAGCTAGGTGTAACTCTTCACGGTGCAACTTAGCGCCATAGTGCAGCGCTTGTAAAATTACCCAGGTTGGCTGGCTTCCAAATCTTCCTTCACTAAATCTTTCTTCTTGCGGCCAGTAGCGGCGGACTCTCCAGTAGATTTCTCCCCAGTCGGGATCTCTGGGTTCGGTATCGAGTTTCCCAGTTCTTCTTCCGTGATTGGGGCCACATCTGTGGGCCAGCCAGCTTCTTCATTTTTGGCGAATTCAACAATCAGAGTCAGCAATTGCGGATGAAGTTGATTTGGATCGCCAGTATTCTCAAGCTTCCAATCCGGTACTAACCGTTGAATTACAGTAGTAGCCAGCACTAAATTACGTGCAGAAGAATTTTCGTCCATTAAGTCTTGAAAGGTTACAAATTGCTCCAAGTACTCTTCTAAAGACTTACTATCTCCTTGAGTCAGTGCATTGAAAATTTCAATCACTTTTTTGCCTGATTTAACAGCGATCTCGCTTGCCAATTTCACGGCGGCAATGCGAATATCTGCTAGGTTAGCTGCTTTAATAAAAATACGTTCATTGGGGCTGATGTCGCCATATTTTGGCAATTCCAATTCACCGATTTGGGAATTTCCTACAGTAACTTTTTCAAATTCTTGAGGAGAAGTCTTGAAAGGAAGTTTAAGCATATCAGTTATCAGTTATTAGTTATCAGTTGTCAGTTATCAGTTAACGAGTTCCCGCAGAGGGAATTGTCCAGTCATCCACTGGACATATTAGAATTGTCCAGTAGACAACTGGACAAGTTAACAATGACCCGACAAACCATCAAAATATCTAGCCTACAGCAGCGTTACAAACTGAACTCTAGGCAAGCCGTTAACAACCGAATCAATGGATTAAACATAGAACCAATAAAACGAGGGGAAATATCTGCCGAACAATTAGACCTACTGGACAGACTGGACAAGCATATTCGGAGTGGGGGTGCGATCGCTGATTTCCCAATTCAGCCAGAAGTTCAAGTAGAAGCACTGGACAAACTGGACAAACTGGAACAGGACATTGAATTTAACAACAGTGATGCGATGCCTGCGGCGGGCTACGCCAACGCCATCAACATCATGGCAGAACTAATGGAAAAAATGATGTCTTACGCCTACGCAAGGGATTCATCGCCATTGACTAATTACGAGGAACTAGAAAAAGCAGCAGAATTTGAATGGATATTGCCCACTTCTAAAATTAAAGAACTGATAGGAGTTTCCCCAAAAGCGGCAAAGGATGGTGATACTTTCATTCGCGGGAGCTTCGCCTTTATAAAGCTAGGAAAAGTTGGGAATGAAACTGGCTGGCAGGTATTGAAACAAGTGCCTATAGCGCAGCGTTAGCGAGTCCGCGAGCGTCACCTTGGTTTAACACAGCTATTTCCTGCCCGCCAATCAACTTAGCAGCAACGAAGAGAGCATCAGTTGGTAAGTGGTCTTTGCCAATGCTCAAACTAGCTGCTAGCACAGCTTTGAGCTGCATTTCCGACAAGTATTCAATCACCAAAGCGATCGCTTGCTTCAACTGCTCAGAAATATCTTCCTTCTCTTCATCAATAATTTCAGCATTGATTGGTTCAAGCGACTGAGATTCAGGAACTAGTTCTTTTTTTACGAAGGCAAAGTCACCGTTAGAAGTCTTGCACAGAAGGATATCACCGTGATTTAACTCCTGCTTTACCTCGACTGTTTCCCCGTAGCAGGGGTGGTTTTTTAGTGCTACCTTATACTTTGGCGTTGGTTCTGGCGGCGGTGCTTCCGGTTTGGGTTCGGCGGTAGCCAGGGATAAAGCACTTCTAAGAGAAAGTAGTGGCGACTCAGCTTCGACACGCGTGTCTAAAGTGGCGGTGATTTTCTCCCAGTTTTTCGCAATTACCATTAAGCGATTAGCATGGCGATGGGTGAAATGACAGTTAGCAGTAACCCACCCGCCAAACTCTCCATAAGGCAAAAAGCTCTTGACTTTAAGTAATATTTCTCCTGCTTTTTTATCACTTGCGATCGCAGATGTTAAAGCCTCAATACCAGCTTGATAAAATTCCTTAGACTGGCTAAAAGCCTCATTAATATTAATAGCTAATTCTGTTAAGTTCATAATGTTTCTTTTAAAATAGATAGGCGAATTTTAGTTAACCCCAGATTAATATAAGCCCTGATTTTCTCTTGGCTTTTATTTTGCTTTTTAGCAATATCAGCAATACTCGTGGAATGCAAAAACTTTTCCACAATAGCCACTCTCTGATTAGGTTGGAGATTAACTAAATGCTTTAATATTATTTCTTCATCACGTTCTGCCTCATCTGGCTGGACTGGTTCGTGAAGTAGTTCATCCAAGCTAATCGTTATATTGCTGTCAATAGCATCAATTTCTCGCCATTTTTCTTCACTTATTCCAAGTCCCAGTGCGATTTGCAAAGTATCAGATTCTCTACCAAGAGAGGCAAGTGATCGCTGTATTCTACGTACTTTCGCCTTAGTTTCAAGAGCAGTTCTAGGAAGTTTTACACTTTGCCACTGGTCACGGAGAAAATGCTGAATTTCCCCTTGGATATAAGGAATAGCGAAGGAGCTAAAGGCGTTTCCTGTACCTGAATCGAAGCGATCGGCGGCTTTCAAAAGCCCGATATAACCCAATTGATATAAATCCTCATAAGGCTCCCGACACACTTGAGCCATGCGATGTACCACTCGATGCACCAATTTTTCATTTTTCTCGGCGAGTATATTCCGCTTATTAACTGGCGATCGCATTTTTTCGTAACCAAATATATCATCAGGGTATTTGGTGGCAAGTAATACAGTCATTAGAGGGAGTACGGAAACTTGATATTTACTTCATAAAGTGAGGCAGTCGCTCAGAGGGTCTCCCCAAGTGGAGCGACTGTTTTCCGAAGAGTATAAAATTAACCCCAGGTAGCGATATCTTCCGCCCAAATAGCAAATTCCACATTGCCAAAAGCATAGACAACCGCATCGGCACAATCTGGGCTACGTCCAATTCGCTTTTGGATATCGTCTTTAGCTTCAATTTGAATTTTGGAGGATGAAGTAATTTTCCACTTAGGTGCTGTTAGATCGGCTAAAAGTTCGGGGTCATCAGGCAGGGCGATATCATCACCATTGGTAGGGTCTAGGATTTCGCGTAAATGCCAGTACCACTCGGCTCGTTTATTAATAAAACCAAACTTGCCGCTTTTATCCCTACTACTTGACCCCCCAGCGCCGTTAGCAGCGTGAGCGTTTATCCCCCTTTCTACGCAAACATCATAAGGGGATGAGCCAACACCACAAATATCTATATGGATGTAGGCATCAAGAGCTAGCTCCACCTGTACCAAGGATGCGATCGCCCCGCCATTAGGCGTTGTCTTGCCTGCATGTTTTTGCAGTTTGTCGATAAAATTGCCGTATCTGGGAGCAATTACGGTTTTGGCAGAACCACCCCGCGCCACATCTACACCCAGGCAAGTCATAGGGATTTTGGGACGCACTGACCACCGCTTCATTGCCGCAACTACCCACTCAGTTGGGATAACTTGCCAGGGGTCATCCTCGACGCCGGCGGCAAAGTCACCTTTAAGCATCTGACTCCGCAGTGGTTCGGGCAATGACTGAAGTACTGACTTGTAGCCAGTCTTCATATATATGGGGTTATCTTCAATTTTGGCGGGGATGAAAGTACGCGATCGCGGCGTAATAGTTTCAGTTTTACCTTCAGCATCCGTGTACTCAAACGATTCACCGGACTCAACCTCGACATCCTTTCCATCTAAAGTGGCAAACCAACGCAATTCTCCCGGCACTGCGGGATTAGGATGTTTGGGGTCAAGCCAGGGGGCCCAATATTCGATCACCCATCGCCCCTCAGCTGTTGTCGGCGGATTTCCGGTACAGACTACCCGGCATTTTTGATTGGGGTCATCAGTCCGCAACCATCCAGTCAGAAATTTGAATTGAGATTTACTGAAGTGAGTGATTTCGTCAATTGCCTTGAGGTCATGGGGGCGGCCTTGGAATTTCTCGACATCATCCTCATGCTGACAAGCCCCGAACTCAAGGCTTCTCCCCCCCGGTAGTCCACTCCACATTTTTTCAGTTGAGTTATACCGAGCGCCTGTACCCCTGAGAATTTTTCTACAATCCTTCAGCAAGCCTTTCAATTGGGGATATTCACGACGAAAGATAATCGAATTTTGGTGAGAGGTCAGCGCCAAACCCAAAATCAAAAAACTTTTCCCCCCACCGGCTGCCCCGCCATAGAAAGTTTCATCAGCTGTTGATTCATACGCAATTGTTTGTGGCCCAGGTAAAGGCCGCCATAGACGATTGCTCAATTCTTTTTCAAGAGATGCGATTTGAGCTAAAGCCTCATCCCACTTCTGCCTTGCGCTTAAGCCCTTCTTTGCCACGCATTTTTCAACTCAGATAAAAATTCTTCAGGGCCAATATCAAGTTCAATGGCGCGTTCAACCAAATCAGCCACCGTCTCAGGCTTCAACTTGCGCTTCAGTTCAATTAGTTTCACAAGCGCCGTCGCCATGCTTCCTTTGCCTAGTTCTGCGCCTGGAAGTGAATCGTGAATATTAGCGATCGCACTTTCAACCACCCTGACATCATCCAGATCCTCACTCGTGTCGCGTCGTCTAGCAACAGCTTCCCGTAGCTTCGTCCCTCCAAGCTTCTCACGAGGTTTTGGCTGAAGCTGAATAACGTTACGGTTTGCTTTACCATTTGGTAAAGCAAAATTATCATTGCTTTTATTATTTTCACGGTGCGAATCCCAGTTACCATCTTTTGCCCAGCGATCGATGGTGCGACGAGTAACACCAAGGGCAGCAGCTATTTCTTCAGGTGCTTCACCTGTAATATACTTTGCCTCAGCAAGCTTGATTTTATCGCTATCTTTCTTCCTGGACATTATTGGACAATATAGAAATTATGATTTTATAGACAAATCCAGGATTCCCTACTGAGTAGTGTTTGTGACTTAATGTCTGATTTGTCTAACGATTTTTTTATGAGCAATTTTCCACCAGAACGCATCGAGGATGCCCTAAAATTTTGCTGTTGCTCACCATACCAAAACCGCCAGATTTGCATTTACGCGGGAGGAGGGAGTAGCACTCAGCATAATATGTACTGGGCTTATGCGATTTATGATGAGGTTGGCGATCGCTTGAGCTTCAACAATCTATCAAATTGCTTGGATGTAGACGATGGGCTGAGGTTTTGTGAAGCGCTAATCGATCAATGGGACGCACCTATAACCTACGAGGATGTCAGGCTGTGGCGTGATATCTGTGAATATTTGAACCAACGGAAGTCTCCCACTGGCTCACACTATATAGAGCTACGAATCCCAGGATGTGATTATCTTGTGGACTACGATCGCACCCACAGACAAAAACTTTGGGACAAATTTAAAATCCAGTTAATCAAGTATGAAAAATTTTCCAAGAAGCACGACGGCTGGAGTCTCAAGGGTAACTGGGAAGATAAAATCGATTTCCTAGAGCAGGTTTATATCCTGGGGCGCGATCCAGATACTCTACCTCGCCCTTGGCTGGATAAATGGGAGAGGAAGCAGCAAGCCAAGAAATATCGGGAATTAGCGGATGATTTAAAGGCTTTAGAGAAAAAATTAAATCTCCTTCGTGACTGCCAGCAATGGGCGCTTGAGGGTATAGTTAATTACTTCGCAGAAGATCAGCATCTGGTCAAAAATATATTAAAAGATATCGGATGCTGTTGTAGAGATGCAAAAATTTCACTGTCAAAACTATTAAGAAATGAACCAGATTGAGAGCATTTTTGAATTTCTGCCAAACTGTCGGCTGCACTTGTGGACTGACGCTACAGATGAAATTGACGCGCACGATATCAAGCAGTTTATCAAAACTGTGGTTGAACAATTTGATTTACGATTTGTGGTTAGCACGTATTTTTATCAAGAATGCCAGCACTGGACAATTAGGTTTAAATGGCGTGGTTCGTCAATGGTGCATGGAGTTGAGCATTTAATACGCGTCGAAGACCTTGAACGCTATAGAAGGGGTGAGCTTCCTTATTTTGTAGTTACTGAAATTTGCGATCGCATTAGAAGACTCATGGCTCCTGATGACAGTCAAAACTGGGTTATCGTCAGGTGGAGAGAGGAGCATTTTGCCAAAATTCATCAGGCAGGAAAAAGGTCAGTTAATTTGATTCTGCATGAGGTAATGCAGGAAGGGGACTTAACCAGTAACCACACAACAGTAACAATTAGGGCGCGGATTCAATCTGATGCCATCAGAAGAGGCGACAGTGTAGAAATTGGTGGAATGTTGCTGCAAGGTGAATTGCTGGGATGGGTCGAAGATAATCAACAAGGCTGGTTTCTGTTTTCTCCTAATACGCATCAAGTAAATATGTCTGGTAGTTCACCAGATGAAATTCGTATTACTTTCACCACCCACCCAGGAACTACTCGCCCAAACAGTATGAGATTGGCTGCTGCTCAAACGCTTGGAATATCTATGGAAGATATGGTGCAAATGTCGGAATTCGGTCGCGAATATTTTTACTGCTTCTTAGAGTCACCACCATACTCGGAACGAATCACTCCGTCTACAGAAAGACGTTGGCAAGGGTGCGACGCAGATAGTGAATACGAGGGGCTTGGATTGCGGACTTGCAAATATAATGCTAGGTCTAGAATGATACGCTGTGCCGTGAACCCAGACGGCCCGTGCCAAGGGTGTAAGGATTATGAAAAAATTTGATTGTTTTACGGTGTTAAGTGCGATCGCTATTACTGAAAATACCATCTTAATGATTGCCCAAGGTGGCTGGTTTACCTTTGCAGGGCTAATATTTGGTGGGATTTTCGCTCTTGTGGCGTATTGGGACTGGAAGCGGTATCAAATAATAAAGAGCGACAGCCAAACCCGCAATGACATACAGGCAATGTCCGAAGCATTTCGGCTGATAGGCAGGACTGGAATTACAATTGATGAGTTTTCTGCCGCCTTGAATAGTGCCTGCCAGGAACCCCATTCCATAGGCGATGTGGGTTGCAAGTGGAATGCGCGATCGCCTCATCTCCGGTGTGCTATAAATCCAGATGGGCCGTGTCACAAATGCAAGGATCATGAAGAAGCTTAAGTTCATTAACTACCTCTTTGTGTCCAATCAGCGCTTCATCCCAAGTTAGATACCGATGTATATCAGCAATGCCGCAACCAACAAATACTATTGTCAGAAAAGTTTTTGGTGGTTTATTGGGAAGTGCTTCTGAGTCTATTCCTGTAAAAACTGTAGAAACTCGGATTTGACCACCAAGTAGAAAATCTTCAGCGACTTCGCAGTTTTCATCGACCTTGCACCACGCTGACCACTCCGCAAAATCAACAGCGATGCAATTGTGCCCTTCATCTAGAATGAAGTACATACTCAGAACCTACCAACGATAATTCAATGGACTATGAAGAAGTCTAATGAGCGGATACCCCTACTAACCACCGATCCGAACATTATGAAAGACTCAAGCCTAATTGCCATTCTGTCAGCCCTATTTACCTTGCAAGCAGTGATAATGATCACGTTTTACAGTGGAATCTTTTTGCCTGATTTTGGATATGACTGGCATTCTGGATTTAATAACGGTATTTTAAGCCCGTCTCAGCACAAACCTTGAACAACCGCACCGCCTCAACTTCTGCAATCTTTATCCCGCAGTCTGCCACTACGTCCAAACTTTGATTAACACTACCTTTATAGGCAGCCCAATCATCGCAATTGCCAATTCGGGCTACATAGAGGCGATCACCGCTATAAGCGTAGAGTCGGGTTCTAGGCTGGAGATCGGCAACAGTTGCACGGGATACGTTAATGTAGTTCATAGTCTGAGATAATTACTACTGGAATCCTCTGGATTGCTCTCCAGGTAAACATTGGTGACACTAATATTACTGTGTCCTAAAGAGTCCCGCAACAAGTCAATGCGTGCGCCGCCAGCGTAAGCGTGCTGGGCGTGCGCGTGCCTCAGCCAATGACACGAAACCTCAGACTTGACCCCAGATGCCGCCGCAGCTTGCTTAATTATCCGGTGTGCTGTTGTTCGTTCTATGGCGTTGCCTCTAACCGAGGCAAATACGGGCGAACTTTCATACGTCTTACCCCGCAACTCTTCCATCTCTGCCCAGATTGTTGCTGGCACTAATACCGTCCGGGTTTTGTCGCCTTTTCCCAAGATAGTTACTTGAACTTCCCCAGTGTCGCGCTCATAGAAGTCACTCCACACCAGACGGCATATCTCGCTTACCCGCATCCCAGTGGCATAAAGTAGTCTCAAAAAGCAGTAATCGCGCAACTTCACATTTTGACGCTTGGCGGTCAAACTGGAAACTTCTTTCTTTTTGAGAACCCGTCCAGCCAGCGAGTTACTAGCTTTGGGTATTTTTAGGGCCGCCGCCACGTTGAAGCGAACATAGTTTAACTTGGCGGCAAAGCTGTAGAGCGACTTTACGACATTCAGTTTGCGGCGCTTGGTGCTGGATTTAATACCTTTCTCATCCAAGTAATTGGAGTAGCCTTGCAAATCTTCTAAATTACACTCTGCCAGTCCTTTGGCTGCAAACCCAAAGAATACTTGTACATCGCGGCGGTACTCTTTTTGGGTAGAAATGGGCCGGCCGTGCAACCACATCTCAATGAGTTTTTGGTCAGTCGAGACGCGGGAAATGGAACTCATGAAGACCTTGAAATATCACGGTTTTAGAGTTCCAAACACTTTATGCAACAAAATTCATGTTTTGTTGCATAAAGTATTAGGCTGCAACGTCCGCAGGTTCAAAACCATCAGCCACCTTTTCCTTAAAAGCTTTTCCAGCCGAAAACCCAGGAACACGGGTTGCCGAAATCTGCATCTTCTCATTCGTTTTTGGGTTACGCCCTTCACGAGCAGCCCGATCGCGCCTCTCAAAGCTCCCAAATCCCACTAGCGTCACCTTATCACCATCAGCTACAGCCTCAATAATCGCTTCCAACGCAGCAGTCAAGACCGCATCAGCTTGTTTTTTGGTAACACCAGTTTTTTCTGCGATCGCATCCACCAATTCACCTTTATTCATTTTCTATACCTCAAAGCACCGAAGACACTGGAACTCTAACACCGTTGCCTCTTGATTGATAGGGGGAAAAGGAATAAAAATACTTGCCTTTTATGAATATTAACAATGGTGAATTACTTTCGTTGCTGTTTGATGAACCAAAATTGTCTTCAGCGTTAAACCAAGTGATACCCTATATTTCAGTATTTCAAGGACAGACTATCTTAAATTTAAGATGTGCGAGTATTTCATCACTTTTTACTCTGCTGCAATATCGCCAAGAACTTTTTCTTAAATTAAAGTCACTTTTAGGCTATGAAATATGTTTAGAATGTGAAGAAACTGGAGCGAGTAGTATGGTTGCAACCGCAGAAAGAATAACCGTTGCCGACAGCGCCACAGAAACGAGATTCTTGAGCATAGAAACTCTCGGACGCGCCACAGGCACATCGCCAACTGAGGTGAAAAAACTACTTGGCAAAGCCAGGGAAGTAATTCATCCAATGGAGGACGGCTCGGAGATGATAACAGAAACTGCATTCGATAGCGTGGTTTTACAATGGGCTAAATCCTTCAAAGATGGTAACGGCACAAGCGAAAGCGAAAGCGTGATTACCCCTACACCGTCTAAGTCAGCAAGTCGAACTTCTCGCAAGCAAAGCACCAAAGTTATGATTTCCGAGTTGACTATTGAGGATATCGTAAAAATCAAAAATGGCGAAAAGGCAAATTCAGCCAACTTAACGAAAAAGGGAATTCAGCAGACATTGAATAACTTTTTTCAAAATGTAAATATGGATGATATGGGTGAGATTGATACAATCAGCGCCTTTATTGAAGGTGAGACTGAATTTGGACTTGCACTACGCAAGAAGATTTTGTCTGCCTACAAAAAATTTACTAAAGATCCAGACCTCAAAGAGATAGAAAATAAACTCATCGAAGGGGCTAAGGTCTATCTAGAGGACAGGGCTACTACAGACAGTACGAGGGGTGTGAGGACATCGGCAACCCAAGATTGACACCCTCCCGCCGCTAATCAGGAGTACCTGATATAGCGTTCAGGTAATATTATATAGATGCGATCGCCTAAACCTTACAAAATGCGTTGCGTGCGGACAGGGCGAATCGCGGCAAAGCAGCGTATGTGACGAGCGCATGGAAGCCACAAAACAGGAAACTGAGGCGTGGACTTGGAGACGAAGAAAATAAGCTCTTGTGGGTTTGACTCCCACCTTTGCCATCAAGGAACAGTCGGGGCAGATGAATTAAGTTAGACCCATCCACGGTAAACAAATGCAAGATACACTTTACCGGGACTTGTGTGGGTGACGCTGGAAATGCGACTAACTCAGGTGGTTCGACTCCACCCTGTTCCCTTTGAGGGAATAAAGGCTTACGTACACTCCCCCAAAGTGATGTAGCTCTTGCCCCCCAACAATCCCAACGATTTACCATCAACCCTCTCCCTAGCAGCTGCCGCCTACTCTAGCAATCTGCTACTGCTGCTTGATTGCTGGAATAACTTGGAGGGGCGAGAAAGGGCTTATCTTCCCAAGGAAACCAAGGAACCGTCCCAGGCATGGGCAGACCGAATCAAGCGCACCACGTTTGATAATCGTTTTGAGCCTGCAATCAAAGACTACGCAGGACTTTTGAGCGTTTTCAGCCTCAATGAGGATACTGCCCAAAGCATTCTGGGCAATCAAAATAACATTGACCAGATGGGCAATGACCTCTGGACATTTTTCCATGAGGTTGACCAGTATTGCCTTCGAGATGGCTGGTGTGGGGTGATGGTTGAATTCCCGCCAGTTGATCCTAATATCAATTCTCAGGCTGATTTATTGGAGAGCGATCGCCGCCCATACCTCGTATTAATCGACCGCCGCGACATTCTCAACTGGCGAACAACCAAAATAAACGGCTTGCCCCAATTAACGCGAGTGACCATTCGTGAAACTCGATTAGAACCGGAAGGGGAGTACGGGGAAAAAGTTGCTGTTTACTATCGGGTGTTGATTCCAGGTGAATATTTCGTTTTTCAAATTATTGAAACCAAGGGAGAAGAACAATTACTGCTTGTAGAGCAAGGTACTACAAGCCTTACAGAAATTCCCCTCGTTTACTACTCCGATACTGAAAGCGGTTTGTTTAGTGCCAAAGCACCGTTCCTGAACCTGGCAAAGCTCAACATTGAACATTTCCAAAAGCGCAGCCAATTAAATGAGGTGCTTCGGAAATGCAACTTGCCAGTGCCGGTGAGAAAGGGGTTAATAAGCCAGGCAGAAGATTTAAAAAAAGTCCCCCCTTTAGTAATTGGCCCCAACTCGGTGCTAGACATTCCCAAGGATGGGGACTTTTATTTTGCTGAACCATCTGGCGTGGCGATCGCAGCCTCCCGCGAAGACCTTAAAGACCTAGAAGCCGCGATGGATCGCATGACGCTGGACTTTTTGACCAGTGGAGAGCATCAAAAGACCGCCACAGAAGTAGTTTTGGACTCCACTAAAACCAGCGCCAACCTCAAAGGCGTGGCCCGCCGGAAAGAATCAGCGATACAGCAGATTTTTAAACTTTGGGTGGCTTACACCGGGGAGATTGAGGGAGGTGGTATTACCCAGGACGAAGACCTGCTATCAATGCCACTCACGCCGGAGCAGACAGGCAAGTTGGAAGACCTTCAGTCACAAGGGCTAATCAGCCACCGCACCCTATTGCTACTACTGCAAGCGGGTAAGGTGCTACCCCGACAATTTGACATCGATGCTGAGGTGGCAATGACACAACAAGTTCAAGTCAAAGACGAGGTATTGAGCGAATGAATTTAGAAAATCCCCAACAATCTTGTCAAGAATGGCAGCAGATATTAGGACTGATGGATTGGGATGTGTCCGTCAAAATAGTTTCTGCTGATTATTTGGATGAAGCGGAAGGACAGATCACTTGGGACTTGGGCAAGAAAATTGCCGACATCAAACTGGTTAAGCCCGAAGGCTACCCATTCGACGCAATGCGTCCTTACGATATGGAACAAACACTAGTTCATGAGTTACTGCATCTGCATTTTGCTCCTTTTAATGCTGATACCGGACTAAAAGCAATATCTCAAGAACAAGCAATAAACGCGATCGCCCGCGCACTAGTCAATTTAAAAAATGCGAACCTTCAAACCCAAGGGACAACCCCTAACTCCTGAGCAACTTCTCGAATTCGCCACCATCCGCCAATCTGACGTGGATGAGATGGTAAGGCGATCGCGACCCCATGAAAAATTTTTCATAAATGCCAAGCGTGAAGGCAGAAGGCAGAGGGCAGAAGGATAAATAACTCGTGACGAGTTAACAAATCTTGGTAGCCTTGCCGCTCGTCTACCTGATAGCCCCTCTGAGTACACACCGGATTAACCGGATTCTCCATTGCTACTCCCCGTCCATTGAAGCCTATTTTATGCCTATAACAAATGTTTGACAAAAATTCTGACGCTCGAAGACTCGCTACCGCTTCTCTACGAGACGCTACGCGAACGCTATCCCTTCTGCCTTCTGCCTCCTGCCTTCTGCCTTCTGCCTTCCTATGTACCAATTCGACCCAAGTAGCCACAGATACCGCGATTTAGAGACAGGGCGCTATGTCCGTCAAGTTGATGTGGCGCGGTTTGTGGATGAGGAAATCTCTCGCTCTGAAGTACGTTTGAAGGGGCACGCAAGGCTTTTAGCGCAAGGGAAAATTGATATACCCGAATTCCAAACCCGGATGGCATTGAGTTTAAAGGAATCCCACCTGCGGGTTGCTGCCATTGGTGCAGGTGGAACCAGACAATTTACGCCCTCTCATTATGGCAAGATTGGGGCACAACTCAAGAAGCAGTACAAATTCCTTCATGGCTTTGGGCAAGATTTAGCAGAGGGGAAACTGACCCCAGAACAGGCGATTAGACGGGCCGGGAGTTATGCCAAAAGTGCCAAAACCTCATTCTTTGAATCGGAGTTTACTAGTCGAGGTAAGTACGATTTTTACGCCAAACGCTTGCTGGATGCCCAAAGTAGGCATTGTGAATCGTGTATTACCTACCAGAGGTTAAGCTGGACACCTATTAAAAATGTAGTTGCACCTGGGGTTGATTGTGAGTGTGGGGGGCGGTGTCGATGTCGATTGGTATACCAGAAACGGACTTATGCGGGAATGAGGCTTTGAGCAACCACTGGAGGATTATGTTCGATTTAATGTTGAGCGCAGTTTTTGTGATCCTAGTAGTAATTAAAATCATCCTTTATTGTTTTGCTATTTGGGGATTAGTGCATTATCAATGGTTAGACGCGATCGCATTCGCCCTCATTGGTGAATTACTAGGATGGGTCGGAAAAGTCATAGCAGAATCATCAAAGACTGACCACGAGGAAGTTGCAGAACCGACTGATATTTCAAAATAATTTATTAGCTTTAGGAAAATATGGAATTTGGCAATTTAATTACCGGAACTGGTTACGAAGTTTACAGCAGTGAAGATGACTCTCTTATTTATGCTGGAAAGTTAGTAAGTGTCACACAGGAAGGGACAAGGTTTGAGAACTATTTTCTTCCTTCGTCCGACTACGAAAAAATTTACATAGTCTAATCATTTCATGCCATTCACTTTAGAACAACGATATCAAATATTAACCGCCCTCAATGAGGCACTGCTACGCACCGATCAGATGCGATCGCAATACGCCGATGCACCCAACGACTTCTACCGCTTTGATGCTACCCTCACCCCAACTGAATATCAGAAAAATCGCCCAGTCCCACTGGTTTTTCAAAAAGATGATATCTGGGCTAGGTGTGACAAAATCGAGCTTGAGTCTGAATACTTGGTAACTCAGGTTTTGCAAATATTAACTGATTTTCAGACTATTGAAAGGGCGATCGTAAGTGAGAGAAGTTCTGTTAATGCCGCATTAAAACGCGCCGATGTTCTTGAATGGGAGACGGGTTCAAGAACTTCAGGTATGCTGACTGGAAGAGATGATTTAATTGAAAAACTGCGCTATCAATTAGGTTTGCCGCCGTCGCCAGATTCAATGGGTGGAGGTGGGGGGATGTTATTGAGGAGTTGAATCTTGATATTATGGTAAAACTTGCACCACAACCAAATGCAAAAAAAGCTTTGATACTAGGCATTATTGAAGTGTTTAAAGCGTTTAGGCTTAATCCAACTCAAGCTCACGCAGTCATAGATGAAGTCAAGCAACTCTTGAATTCTCCAAGCATAGAAGATACAGATAAAACACGAAATATTGGACAAGAAGTTATTTTAAGGATATCGGTAAAACCGAATGAATTGATAGAGGTTGAATCAGAAGTTACAACTAAAATTTTTCCAGTAGTTCCAAAGTCGGTTAAATTATGACAATTGCACTTTCTGTATGCCTTGAAACTGCTGTCATGATTCGGATCAGGGAAATCAAGCAGTCTGGATATATGTCAGATTATTTATTAGAATCAGTCAAAGAGACTGCTGATTTAATTGCCTACTCTGGCGATACGCTATTATTTGATAATAAAAAATCTGGGGCAATTTTTAATAAAGTGGCAATGGCGATCGCTGTTATGTCTTTTCAACCCAATGGCATAGAAATTTTCGGATTCAAATTTGAATCTAGGTTTGAATGATGATGCTACATCTTTGCACAGCGAAATACAATAGTTTGGTGTGGTTTAAAACCTATCTTAATCCAGGGAACGGAACACCAAGGGAAGGTGGTACGCCGCTAGAATCCATCCAAGATTGGATTAATAACTGTGATATATGGATAGATTCGTATAGAAACAACGAGATTTCTTTATCAAAACTTGCAGAATTTTTAGGAATCTCGATTGAGGAATCAAAGCAAATTCTTGTTGCAGAAAATATAGAAGTTAAACTAGGAATTTTAAACAAAGCTGAATTAGAGGAAGAGATCAAAAATGCTTGAGACTAAAAAAATTAAATACTTTGTAGATTCAGAATTCATTGACGATGGTCGCACCATAGATTTAATTAGTATCGGAATTATCTGTGAAGATGGACGTGAATATTACGCCATTAGCACGGAATTCGACTCGAAGAAAGCTTCTCAATGGGTCAAAGACAATGTGCTTTCCAAGCTACCTCCAAGACACGTAAACCCAGTTTATGACTCTCCTAGAATCAGAGAAGAATCAAGAGCATGGAAGTCGCGATCGCAAATCAGACAGGATATTTTGGAATTCATAACAGAATCTCCTGAGCTATGGGGATATTATTCGGCTTATGATTTTGTTGCATTTTCTCAGCTAATGTCTTCCTCTAAATCAATAAATACTCGCAATCCTTTCCTGAATCTTTTTGGATTCTTGCAACCTAAAAAATACAATCCAATGGTGGAGAATTATCCCAGTGGCTACCCTTACTATTGCAACGACATCAAACAGTGGTGCAAGCAGTCAGGCAATCCCAGTCTACCAGAGCAAAACAAGGGAGAGCATCATGCGCTAATTGATGCAAAATGGGTCAAAACTGCTTGGGAATTTCTTAGAACTTTTGAAGAAGATTGTGTAGTTGAGAGAGGTTGAATAATTATGCCTACTAGTTGGAACACAACACAGTCAGAATTAGCTCAACCATTAAGCATCGTAGTTCTTGATAGTCTTTATAATCGAGTATTTGCTAAATTCGAGCAAGAACATTGGCTGTTGGATATATCGCCCATTAATAAGCCAATCGGATGCGATCTTGATTGTTTTCCCTTGTGGAGATACCCAACGGTTGAAGAATTGCGCGATTTTGAATTTTTGAAGCTTCAAAACCAACCAACAAGATAGTCCACCCCATGTACTCAGAAGAACTCGAACTAGCAAAAATCGGATATCGTGCTTACGGTGAAACGACAGATTTCAAGAATTATCAGGGACTTCCTATGCCTAAATGGGAAGATTTGCCTGAAAAAATACAGATAGCTTGGATGGCAGCAGCAGTAGCTATAGCCAAGAAAACGGTTAAAGAGATGTCGGAGTCCCTAGCGAGAACAATAGTTGATGATGTTGTCGAGATTTTAGATAAGTGACCTCCCCTTTCGCTGGCTTTGAAAACACCACTCTCATTTTTCAGGTTGCCGACGGTACTTACACCACCAATGCAGTCGGCAATCGTTCCGCTAACTACCAACCCTTGACTATCATTGCAGTTCTTAAGCCCACAACGGACTACAGCACTGTCAACCGTTACGCCAATGAAATTCAGCAATTCGCTGGCGCTGATGGACGTGCGGTGCTGCTAGAAGGTTACTTAGTTGAGCCGCAAGTTTACCCACTGGGGATTGAATTTTTGATGGAAGCGAACATTGAAATAAACGTGGCAATTGATAAGCCAGAAACAGGGAGATTTAAGCTATTACCAATAGTGCAATCTCCTTATGTTGTGGCAATGGCGATTGATGCAATTACGCCAATTCGGGGAGTGTTTCGGAGGAACTGATGCGACTCGCCAAAATCAAAATCACCCCTGCAAAATTCAACCCCTTCATCAAAGATTTTCGGCATTACTATCACGCCCACATCTTTGAAACTTCTGAGTTACAAAACCTACATTCACCCAGGACAAGGAACGCCAGGGGAGGGGTACACACCAACCCATGCGATAAAAGACTGGTCTGCAAGAACCACTACTACTATTGAACTTTACGAAAAACGGCAAATATCTCTCTGTCGATTCGCAGAAATACTTGGCATTTCATTAGAGGAAGCAAAACAGTTTTTGAACGCGGAAAACATACCTCTTGATTTGGGTGTAGATACAGATGAGGAGTTACAGCAAGATATAGAAAATGCCTAACATTAACTTTGACTCAAACAAGTTAAATTCCATTATCAATAAAGCTTTTGATGTGGCCGTAGATGCACTTGCTGATTCATTTCAAAACGTGATCGCCTCCGACATCTGGAAATGGCCGCGTGAAACACTCCGCCAAAATGGTGACTTAGTGTCGTCTCCACGGGATATTTATGATACTGGTGAACTCTACGACTCTCTGGTAATTGCACGAAGCGCCAACGCCGCAGAGTACACTTGGGAATCTGACCATGCTGCGATCGCTCACGATGGCGCAACTACCAAAAACGGCACTGAATTACCTGCTAGACCTTGGACAAAAGTTGGGCTTGAAGAGTGCGACGCAGCAGGCATTATGCAGAAGCAGTTGAATAAACTTCTATGAGATACGAAACTGGAAGCAAGCAAGAATTACACCAAGCTTACGTGGCATGGCTCAGAGATAAGATAAAATCCCTTGAAAATCAAAAAGCAGAAATTGAAAAAGAACTCTATGAGCTACGAACTAAACTCCTAGAGAATGAAAATTATGTGCCAGAAAATTAACTTGCAAGACTTTCTAGACGCAGGATACAGGCAGTATAAAGAAGTAGGTTTTCGCCATGCCGACTTCTTACTACAAAAGCGAATTTATGACGTAATTGGTACAAAATACTTCTTAAATATCTACGCCTATAACTTAAAAGGCGAAGAGTTGTTTGAGGCTGAGGCGAGATTTAGCAAAAATCTCAAACTCTTTACAATTGGCGTTTCTGAGTTCCAATCAGTAGAGGAAATCGAAAAGATATTTGAGGATTTATGGGAGCGGATGTGCTTTGACTATCAAGAGAAGAGCGCACCTCCTGAAAAATTTTTCATCAACTGATTTAGTAGGCTTCAATATGCGCGTCCGAGGCTACATAGCTCATCGGAAGCACCCCAAGTCTTAAGTCCTCCGAAACAGCTTGAACGGTAATATCTCCACATTTGTTACCCCAAATTCTTCTTGCTTCTTTTAAAGCCGCTTCCTCAGAAAGTGCAATAAAATCACTGAACCAATAAGGGAACTTTGGGTGATGAAATTGAATTGTGTACTTTCGCTTTAATTTCATAACAGCAGATGATTGATATCCTTATTTTACGCAATGATGTATTACTAATATTAGAAAGTTTACTAGGAACTTACACCTTCCCAGACCGCTCCACAAGCCCTGCGATCGCCTGTCTCCCAGACCCAGAAAAGGGCTGGAATTACCCAGAGAACGGCACAAAGACTTCAGGGCTTGAAGTAGTAATTAAACGGCCATACCCTGATGTGGAAGCGAATATTGGGGGCGATCGCACTTTTACGAATACTTGGGAAATTCACCTCAAACAGTGGGATACAAACGCAAGTTTGGTTGACGTGATTAATAAGCTATCAGCAGAATTACCTGCCCAATATTTCATTGAGAGGGTAAGTCCGATGCCAGCGTCAGATAAGTTGCTAACAGTCGAACAATGCAAGCTCTTTATCACTGACTGGGCGTTGACATCTCCCTAATGTTGACCGGGGGAACTCTGACCACGGTTTAATCTCCGGAGATCAGAATGAGCAAGACTTTCCAGGTCGGCGCAGGCAACAAGGTAAAGCTGTATGTGGCACTTTTACCACTGGGCGATCGCACCGAACCAGAAGATGTGAGCATTACATCTGCCAGCGGCATCACCAGCGCAGCAACTAGTGTGACTGTGACTGCATTAACAGGGGCGATCGCTGGTGGCACCCCTTTGCTATTTGACAATGAAACAGACACACTACTTGTTTATCTAACCAAAGATGCCAAAGTAGGCGATACCACCCTTACAATTGAACCCGCTACATCTGCATTAACAGGTAGCTCCACTGCTGAATACGTGGCAAAATTACGGCTACTTGGTGGTACTCAATTAAATGCGAATATTAATAGCGATCGGACTGACGTACTCGTTTTTGAAGACCTTTTGGGTTATAAAGACGGCGCTGTAACTGGGCAATCTTGGGAACTGCCTTGGACTGCAAATTTGCTCTCAAGCGATGAAGCTTTCCGCCGAGTATTTTTTGCGGCTTCTCAAGCTGTATCCGGCAGAGAAGTTTATGTTTGGCAGGAAGATGCACCACCGGCGGGTTTTGCAGTGGGCGATGGCTTGAAGGGTGCGACCGTGGTAATGAATCTGCAAAAGAACCTGACATCGACAGCTATATTGACGCTTACTTGCGCCTTTCAAGGCCAAGGCTCACCAACAATTACCCGATATTCTTTGACTTAAATCAAATATTCAAAAACCTCAAATCTTTGCTATATCTAGATTTGAGGTTTTATTTTGTAGCATAATTATTAGTGCGATCGTAGCAGGTCCGATCGCACTATAAAGGCTACCTCTGCCGATACGCCTAAATATGCAGGGGAATTTTGAATGAGTACACCACTTGCCAAAAAACAATGGCTACCACCCCACCCAAAAATGATTCTCGCCTTGGCAAGGGATACTCGTATTTATTCGCCCTGCTTCTTATTGCCGTACTTGCTAGCCAGTTGGTAAATCTTCAATTAAAAACCAATCGAGCTGGGGAATTTGAATGGGCAGTTAGCACCCGCGAAATCAGTGTCCAAATCTTCTATCCGTGCGTTTTGTTAATCGCCGGAATTTTGGGTTTACCCACAGATGCGATCGCACTGGCTTTTGGACAATTTTTGACCAAGGGGCGCGACTGATGTGGCAACTACTTGGCTCACAAGACTACAGCGATGGATCAAGCAACTATTCAGGGGAAAGAAAAAGCGTCATAGTTCCCCAAAAATCCTCAAGCAGTGGTACGGAAAAGACTGCGCTATACTGCGAATTGAACGCGACACCCCAGGAGAAAGGGCAACCTATCGCATCGTTTCCACCCACGGACAATGCGACTACCTCATCACATTGGACTATCTCCGAGAATTCCATACAGAATTGGTTGGGACTTTCCAAGGAACCCCTATCCGCATACCAACGATGGAGTATCAACGCAATTCTGTACTCACGCATCGCTTTGCGGTCTGGCGTGTCTGGCGTAATGGCGCTAGTGATCCTTTGGGCGTTTGGGATGTTGACCTTGAAGGGAGTACCCAAAATTTTAGTCTTAGACAACTCGCACCCCGTCGAGCGATCGCTGATGTTGCCAAAATCCCCCTTTTAATAATTCACAGCAACAAAACCCTACTCCTTAACTGGCAATCTCAGATGGAGTGCGTGAATTGGCTCTTCTTTTTGGAAAAGCGGATTAGGGAGGAGTTGTCAAATCCAACTCACAATTTAAAGGCGATCAATGTTTTGCAGGAGGGTTCTGAATAATTTTTCATGAGGGGCGATCGCTGCAAAACCCCTTCTGAAGAACTTTTCAAAAGGGGTTTTATTGGTTCTATTTAGCTTTTAACTAATCGCCTATAGTCTTTCTGATTAAAATCGCTACCAGCAAGCCAGTCATCAAATAACCAGTGATAACCTCAATGGCTGCAAAAAATTTACCGGCAACAGACAATGCCTGAATTTCACTACCAAATGAAGTGAATGCCATGATCGAGAAGTAAAGACTATTCCAAAAGCCAGGTTTACTTAGAGAACCAGCAGAGAGCCAATATATCAGGCTAAACGAGATAACCATTGCCAAACAGCAAAAAAGGAACCTGCTGAACGAGCGCCCGTAGTCGCATGTTATATACAGAATTTTTGCCAGTATAGGGTGCTTACTTTTCAGGCTTTCGATTCTTTGCTGATTGGTTGCATACTCTTGCAATAGGGCAGATAAATTAAAGTCTATACTTCTGAGGCTAACCCCAGTAAAGCTAGTTTTGTTGTTAAACTCTACATGATCAATCAACACATCCTTCATCTTGGCATAGTCAAAGCAAGCGCCTTTAATGTTGGTTTCAGACAGATAGGAATCTGTTAGATCCGCATTTTTAAAATTGGTGTTTTCTAAATTTGCGCCATAGAAATCAACCTTGCTCAAATTCGCTTTGGTTAAATTCTCTTTGACTAGGGGTATTCCTCGAATATCTGTGTGTTCATAGTACTTGCCAACCATTCGATCTAACACGTCTCGCTTGAAACCATTTGTCTTCCAACGCGTCAGAATATTTTGTCCTGCTGGAGTAAACCATCTATTCCTGAGTTGTTCTTTACTCAGATTTACCATAGTTAGCAACTCTTGAGAGCCTGCGTCTAAGTTAACTCCTGGATTTATAAAAAATTCTGGAGTAATTTCTTGAGTTTGATTATGAGGTTGCATGGATAAACTAGACTAGTGCGATCACCTTACGTTCCAACCGTGCTAGGTTATCAAAACCCGTTACCAATTTTCATCGTTCTGAGAGCAATCTTAATGCGTAGGCGAAGCCCGCCGCAGGCATCGCTGTCCTTCAGTAAAGCGATCGCTTTCACCTCTCATCCTCAACTTTTCGTTCAACAACAGGACATAACCCGGCTTCTGTTCTCTTGCGATCGCGGCTAGTCTTTGTTTAATTCGTCAACAAGTTTGTCCGCTAGTTTGACGGCTTCCCCTGGCAACCATTCAATATTTCTGGGGTTGCCTTGGCTCACTAGTCCTGCAAGTATTTGTGAGGCAAAAAATTCGCGCTTAGTTAGCCCGCGAGATGTAATTGACGCTCCTTGAGGTAGTTCAGCATGAATTGGATAAGCCAACTCATTAGGATCTGTAGTCATATTTTTTTTGCAAAAGCAATACGTTAATCTTAGCCGAAGCGATCGCTTGGTATTGGCAGAGACGATCCGATGGAAACTGGATCTTGAAAAATTTTTCAGGGATTAGGCAGAAAAATTATGGGCTCCTAGAATTTTGCTAAGACCTCCTCTAAGGTTTTCTGCTTCTTTGCCAGCAAACTCCTGATTCGCTAACCAACAGCTTTTTTCTCCTCCTATTGTTGCTTGGAACCAGATTCTGACTCCGCTTTCTTTTTCAGGTCTCTTGGGATCTAGAATCAAAATTTGAGCTTCAAATTCAACGTAGGCGATCGCGTCAGTGTTGATTAGAATTCTATGCCCGTCTTTGTTGTTCGTTTCAATAAACATTGGCTTTAAAGTAACTGTCCGCACACAGTCTACTCGCTCTCACGCATTGCGTCACTTCCAGCAATCATCGCCGTAAAGAACCTTCCGACTGCCATCGGGGTAAAGGCGCACACACCACCCTTGTGTTCTAACTTGATATTCGCGGTAAGCTGTTACGATGGCAAATATGACAACTGTGCCCAACCCTGTAGCTATCAGAATTCGCTTCCAGCGAAAATTTTTCTTCATTGTTCTCTGTTAGAGTTGCCGCAATCGCCACTGTTTTTAACACTTACGGATCTGGTCAGCAAAGCGCATACCAAATCTTCATCTAATTTTCAGTGTCTTCTCTGTGAGAGTATTATGCGCCGAAGCCATAGAAAAGAGGAAGTGAAAATAATTACTCATTAAGTATGAATCTTGTTTGCATCAGTGGCATCTTTTCTGCTTTGGCGATCTCGCTTTTTGGTTTAACTGGTGTTGCTACAGCGCAAACTCCAAGCCAGCTTACTGGTGAACAAACTGCATTACCGCAGTGCTATATGCAAACCGCAGACGGCAAGACAATTGATTTAGGAAGTTTTTGTGGCGCTGTTGCACCGCCAAATTCATATCAGCAAAATAATTATGCTGGTAGTTACAGTGGTCATTCCAGTAGCTCTTATAGCGGAAATTGCCAATACTCTTGGCAAGTTGATTCATCAGGCAAGATATGCGGTGATCGCTCTACCAAAAGCCATCCTGGGGACAGCTACGGTGGTTATAACAGCAACTACATCCCCAGCTACACTCCTAGCTATAGTGGTTCCACTAGTGGAGTTTGCAACGTGCCTAGCGACATTGCTCGTGACGGCAGCCGCTGCGGTGGTCGAGCAGCTAGCGAAAGACGAGGGGGAAGGTGAACTAATGCTGTGAAAGGCGATCGCTCCTATAAAGCTTAGGCTGACCCCATGAAAAATTTTTCATGGGGTATGGGTATGAAAGGCGATCTCGCTCATTCTCTACCCTCAACTTTTGGGTTCATGAATGGATATTGTTTATTTAAATACAGTTTTACATACAGGGCACTGATGAGCCATTAACCCTAGAACTTGTGTTACTCTTATTAACTTTTTATTGTTGTCATAACAACCTGTGCAAAACCCTCCATCTCCATCTCCATCTTCTTTATAATAAAGTTTGTCTTTTAAAATTACTTTGCTAGCTGGGTTCTTTAACTTTTCTATTTCTTCTTCTAAAGTTTTTATTTTTTGTTTGTTACCAATACTTTCTTGAATTTGTTCTGCCAGTCTCATTTGAGTTTCTGCCAACTCTATACTAAGTTGACCAATAATTCTCATGAATTCGCCACGTTTTTGCGTGTCTTTTATTTCTTCAGCATATTGATTTAGTAATTTAATTCCATCTAAAGCTGATTTTCCTGCTGTTATTAGTTTTAATGCGTCCATAAATATATGCGGTTTTTGGAATCTGCTATCACTTTTAAAATGCTCAAGCGATCGCCCAACTTGAGTTTGCAATTCATCTCGCCGAACAATCAAACGAAGCCGCGTACTACGAAATTGACTCTACCGATGATGTATTTGGCAAGCTCTACCGCGTTTGGGGTGGTGAACAGGGCATTAACTTACTTGGCACTTTCTACCAGGCTCTAGATGGCTTTTGGGTATCGCAGCCATGCAACACAACAGTGCATGAACGCTGGGCGACTGACACCCAAGCAGTAAACGCAATTCTTGCAGCGTAAAATTCAATCCCCATCATCAACGAGCGCCCCTATGGCGCTCTTTCTTCATAAACACCAAAAACCCAACAATCATGTTTGATTCTGAACAACAGGCACACATTCGCACCGCCCTGCGCGATTCCAGAAGAGAAGGACTGATTAAATTCTTCGATGAATTCATCACCCTATTAGAGCAAGAGGGCTTTTCCTCCCAAGACTTACTGGAGGCGATCGCAGCCTGGATGTTCCGCCAAAGACCAAATCCTGAAGAGGTCATCAAGCACTTGGAAGATGCCGCAATGGAATTGTCACGCATCCCTAAAAATTAACAACTGGTATCTAACAACAAAACCTCCTGAATAATTTTTCAGGAGGTTTTGCTTTTGATTAGTTAGTGTGTGAGCTTGCTTCTCATGGCAACTTAGCACGATCAACAAACTCACCAGCAGCTAGCGAAAGCTCAAGCCTTTTCTTCCTAGCTTGATATTTGAGCCAACCCAAAATTTTTAATTCAACGTAATCGGCATTAACGTTATGCTGTTTGCATAATTTTTCTATGTAAGCGTTGTAAATCGCATTTATCCCAGGGTTGCTTACGAATAAATTCAACGCGTAGGTCAGCAAGTCTGATTCAGTAAAATTAATTTCTTGAGCTTTGGAGCAAGCTAGCTCGTAAATATTGGCTGGTATAAAACAAGGGAATTCAGTGGTATACCATCCTGGGTCTGCTGGCTTAGGAACAATCTGCCTACTGTAAATGGATTCATCAGTCAGGAATTGGGTTAGGGCAAATGTTGCTATCTGGGATTTAGAAAAGGATAATGCTGTACCCCTTAGCACTGCTTTGTTGTAAGCTTCTCTGGTGACAAAAATATTGCAAAGTTCTACCACATCGTCTCGAACCCTAACTACTTCTTGTCCGTTAATTTTTCCAAAATCTTCATGAGTTTCTAGAAAATGCTGTAGCTGTTCAATAGTCTTGGGTACAGGCATATCATTACCCCTCGTCGTTTTTTCGTTGGCGACGCAACTTTCGGAATATTTCTACCTTGTTACGGCTTTCCACTTCCGCATAAGCGCCGGTCTTGAGACAGTCAGCCGCCATAGAAGACATGGATTGATCAGTTTCCTTAGCCAATTCTTCTATCAAAAGCTTGAGGTCTTCTGAAATTGTTATCTCTATTTTTGGCATCTTTAGTCCTTGACTAAGCTTATCGTACCGCAGATTGACCCCCCAATTGTCCCCCAATTTATCTGGGGCGTGATAGGATAGTCCACAAAAGTTAAAGCGATCGCCCCGGCAAAGACGCGATCGCTTCCCACCCGAAGGCAGTTCCACCAAATAGCACTTGGAGGCAATTAACATCATGGACTTAAAGACGAGCGATCGCAACTGCACAAGCAATTGCTTAACACCCATTGACTACATTCGTGCCTACCAAGTACGAAATAACCTCTCACCTAGCGACACAGCTGGCGACTTGCTAATTAGCATCAGCCATTACTACAAGTTTTTCACAGATTCAATCCACAAGCGATCGCCTTCTCCTCACTGTTGCCGGATTGCACAGCTTTTGGAATTTATTAAACAGAACGGACTAGTACCACCGCCCCCTGTGTTCGAGGATTAACGAAATTTTCTCATAGAGATAGACCCGCCACGAGCGGGTTTTTTAATATCTAATTACTGAAACACAACTGAAACGCGTTTCAGTAACAACTGAATCAACACGTTCCATCCTTAACTTGCAAATATCACCTCAAATCACCTCATCAACCCCAAAAACATCATCAAAACCCACGAAATATAGAGGTTTTGAAGCATTGAATCTAAACAGTGAAACGCGATTGTTCCAGACCTTACATAAAGCGTGAAACAAATGAACAGTGAACAAGATTGAGATTTGGGATTTTTTTGATAATCGGTCGGGAGTCCGATCGCAATTCGACCCATATTTTTTAAGTCGCCATGAATGGGCCCAATGCATGGGAATTGGCCGCACAACGATTTGGAGATGGGAGGAAAAAATTATCCGCTTGGTAATCGCTATCCTCCAGGAATATCAGACCGGACACGATTACTTAGACAACTATCAGCGCTTCATTCTCGCCGCCATCTACGCCTTGAAAAACGGGTATGTAGAGTCAGGCAGAAAAATGAGCAATGACGATGTAAAAGCTTATTTACGCTCAAAGCGTAGTGAATTAACTAGAGAGCAATTTGAGAATTGGAGAATAGGAAATGGCGTTCACACGATCTGAATTATTTCAAAACTTTGAAGGTGAATACACCACTGAGCAAGTAATTCAGGCATTAACCCAACTTGCAGAAATTGATAAGCAAATAGACCCAAGTGCAGAATTATTCGATGAATCGATTGTTGAGCAATTGGAAGATATTTTTGGGATTATTCAAGATGCAGTTGACAAACAAAAGCTACTAGCTACAAGCGGATCTAGTCTCACGCCAGTTGAAGACTTGGCTGTTGAATTGGCAGGCGATCGCCTTGATATCCCCAAGGAAACTTTCAAGGGCTTTGTGGAGATTTTGGCAGGTAGAGCGATCGCTCAAGCCACCGTAATCCACCAATTCACCAATCAGCTATTCAAGGATGTTCAGGGCGAACTGCAAGCCCAGTCTCTTCAAGAAACAACCCAAGAGACAGCCGAACAAGTCGCCTTCATGATGCAGCTGATTCAAAACCCTGAAACTAGACAACGAATTGCTCAAGATTACGGATTAAAACAAAATCACCAAGTAGCTACTGAGCTTAAAACAGTTACCACAACTACCACTGATTTTGACCCTGATGCATTTCTGGCTGAGGTGTCAGACGAAAAAAAGTCGATTACACCTGGTTTGAAGATGACCATTCCAGACACGAAATCACTCGTCAAAACCCTGTTATCCCAGTCTTGCTCGACAAACTTGAACGTTCAAGCTTCATGAAGTATCTGCACAGAAACCCCATGACGGCGGTATTCTTCTTTGGGCTGTGCGTGTGCTTTGCACTGTCGTCGGGCAACTTGAAAAATCAGTGGGGAGCGATCGCCTCCCTCCAGCAACAATCCCAAGAAAATACTTCTAGGGAATGGAATCTCACTCTATCTCAGCAGCAGATAGACGCAAGCGCCAAGATTGCCGAGGCGCGATACGCCAAAGGGTGCAGGTTAGTAGTTTCTAAAAAATCCCCCGATAAATTTACCACCTTGACAGAAGGTAAACCAATTTTTGACCGCGTTCGCAACGCTCCCTTGCCCCTGGGGACGGTCGTTTGCGATGCCTACGGTAACACCGCTCGGATTGTCAAGGGTGAGGTAGTGGGGGAGATTGCTTTTACTGGAAATCAGACTGCGATCGACAAAGTAGTGAAACGTTCAAAAGCCAAGTACTCTTCACCCAATCTGTAAGCACTGAGCGGAGCCGAAGTGTAATGGAACAATTCATCAAAGAAGCAATTGGGCTAGGCTCTCCACAGCTTCAAATTGAGCCAGAATCTAAACCAGATCCAAAACCAACAGTTACTATTTACGATTTTGGACGCTTGCTAAACGACAATGAGCCAAACAAGAAGAAATGATAGAGGCACAGATACCCGCACCTTCATCAGAGTTCTGTACTGGGCAGCAGTAATCTGCGGGATTTGGTTCGCCTATTTGAACATCCAACCCTATGCCACTGCTGTGAAGATGATTATTAGTGGTGCAGCTGCTGACACTGCCCTACTTCAATTGATTTACTCCATACCCTTAATTGGCCCCATCGCCGCCACTGTTGGTACAGCGCTGCACTGGTTGGTGGGCTTGGTGATTTGGGTAGTGGTGCAAACCGTTGAAGTTTTTCCGATTATCTTGAAACGCGATCGCGCCTTCATGAGAACACTAATAACCAATGCCCAATCTGCTGATAAATTCGAGATTCGAGAAAACGACGACCCGGCACTAGCGGCACTAAAACGTTGGTACAACGCCTTCCCCACCTTGACCATGACCACAGCGCGGAATTTGGCGCTATTTGTTTACGCGATCGACTTCTGCTTTTGTGCTTTGGTTTATCCCCCCTGTCAAGGTGGATTTGGGCAATTGATGTTCATCTTAGCTTCGGGTCAGTGGGGTCAAATCGACTGGAAGAATGTCACTTTGCTTATCGTGACATTATTTGCAATTGAAGCAATTATTCACCTTATTTTCTGGCTGGGAGAAATCGCCTACTTCATGAGAGCATCGCATTCGAGATGAGCAAGAAAGCGGAAAACGCGGACTTGGGGTCTCCCCAAGTGGAGCGATTTTTCAAGACAGACACAGTTTATTTAATCCATGCCAAGGGAACAATTCGCTACAAAATCGGCTACACCAACAGACCTTTTGAGCAGCGACTTGCAGAATTAAGCAGTGGTCAAAGTCCTTACCCACTGATAGCTATAAAAACAATTTTGGTAGAAGATGCCCACACGATTGAGCTGGGACTACACCACAAATTTTCTTCATTTCGCTATTACGGCGAATGGTTTGAATTCACTAATCACCAACTCAAGGAAGTGTGCAAAGCAATGGATAAAGCGACTAGACATCAAGGCAGGGGACTCTCTTTTTTGCTGATGATAGCGGGATTGATAACTCTGTTATGCCCGCTATTCCTGAAACAGTGTCAGCAACCGCAATTCAAAGCTACTCCAGCAATTCAACGCACAAAGTAATGTCCGCGTTCAACCCCAACTCGCGCCAATTAACACCCCAAGAGTGGCAAGCGATCGCAAGCGATTCAATTGAGGACAATGGCTCTCAATACTTGATTATTGGTGGCATAGTGTTGGGACTTTTTGCTGCTTCTGCTACTGGCTTCCCTCCCACGGGGTTACTCGTCGCCGGCTGGGGATTCTACAGCGCATGGCAAAGAACAAAACAAGCCAACCGCAATGAGGTGGCAATCAATAATTACAAATGCGTAGCCCATATCCTTGAGGGGGATAACTTTCGTGATTTCCGTAGCCAAGTAGGGGATGCTGAGGTAGTGAAACAAATCCAATGGGCTACAGAGCGCGGGTATAAGTTGAGCAATGATGCACTTGATTTTCTTGAAATACGAGAAGACGAAGCGAGTTCCCGCCCCATTTCTCTTCCTGCCCCTCCCGCCTCTATCCCATCTCCAACAACAACCCAAACCCAAACACTTACAGCGACCAGTTACTACACCCCTCCTAGCCGCCAAGAATTTGATGTGATGGGGGAGATGGTAGGTAAAAGAATTAAGAATCAGCTAATAGTAGGCATCCAGGGCGCAGGTAAAGGCATTGTAATTAGCAATGCACTAGAAGCGGTAAAGCAATACCATCCCGGTCGCAAGATATTTGTAATCGATCCTAAAGGCAAAGCGGAGGAATCAGGCTACTGGGAGGGACGCGCTGATTATTTGGAAAGAGCAAAAATTATAGAGATGGAACCACATGAGGTTGTCAAGTGGATTAAGGAATGCTTTGACAAATATATGAAAGTTCCAGGAGAATGCTTGCTTTTTCTTGATGAAGGTACGGCAGTCGCATCTTCTTTTAAATCCGTTAGAGGCGCGATGCCCTGGCTGAAATCCAAAGTTGCTCACTTTGTAAGTCTGGGGGACGGAGATGGCAAAAATTTCTGGATGGCAGTTCAAAACGGTGACACTTCAGATTTGGGCATAAGCGGGGGAATGCGTAGCCAACTAAACCCTTATGTGATTATCAACCCTGAACAAATGAGCGCCTATGAATCGGTTATAAATCTGGAATTATTGCCAAAGGATAAAAAACCTAGTGGAGACGCAATCAAGGACATAGCCAAAGAATCCCCTGTGGGACGCGCTCTCTATCACGGAGCAGTCAATGAATGGATACCAATGCAAAGAATGGAAAATTATTCAGGCTTTGACCGCGATTCCCGCACCTTTATCAATCCTGCGAAGAACCACCAGACTGAGTTACTAATCCAGAAGTTGCAGCAAAGTAATAAAAATTCCCTTGATAGCTTTATTGTTGAGGATTTGGGCATCGCTGGGGAGAAAAAGGAGCAGGTGAAGCAGGGGATCAAAGAAGCGATCGCCCTTCATAACCGCAACGACTTGCTGCAAAAGTTCCAACGTTGAAAAATTTTTCATGCTTGAAATTAGCGCAAAATTAGCTCAGTATTTTTTATTGCACTTCAAAACTCTTGCTTAACAAAGCTTCCAGCTATTACCACTACTGCCTTACAAGCAGGATGTCATCAGTTCGAGTCTGGTACTGCCCATTCAGTAAATAAAGGCTAGAGACAGCTTAGATGCGGTTTCTAGCCTTTTTTAAATGGATTCACAATCTCTAATTTATCAGCGACTACTAACCCATCTTGCATATCTTCAGAATAGAGAATACTTGCTCTTGCGGATAGCGCACAAGAATAATTAGACTATCCCAAAAAGAAAAATTATATCGACTGCGGATATCTGATGCAGATTCAAAAATAGTCAGATTGGACTCTACCACAGTACAGCGGCGATAAAGCGACTGAATCACAACTTTAATTTGCTCTTCGTTAAAGACTGCTTTTTTGAGCAAATTGGCAGCAACCTCATTCACAACCTGTGTACTAATGATGATTCCTTCAGCTTCTGTAATTGCAATAGCAATATTACGCTTTCTTGTTCTTTCTGCAACCTCCATTTTGTTATCGTCAAATAAACGATAAAGCCAAACATTCGTATCAATAAAAAATGCACCAGAACTCATAATTATTGGTTATAAATTTCCTCACGTCTGAATACACCATCGACTTGAATAGGATTTTCTGTTAATTCATCAATTATGTCTCTTTTTTTAGATGATTTTTTCGTCATCAAAACGATTACTTTAATATCATCTCCTTCACCAAGTTCTTGTTTGTACTCATCAGGAATATGAATTAAACCATTTTGAATCTTTGCTTGAAACTCAATCGCATTTAGCATCTTTAACCTCTCTTATATCTATGGGGCTTCATTTATTATGAGCGATACCTACGGCGGGCTGCGCCAACGCACCAGTAAGATAGTCCACTTGGGCAAAAGATTTTTGATTGCTCAAACAATTAATCACTAGTTAATATTGAGGCAAGAAGGTCAGGATGAGACAGGTGTGGGCAATGTCCAGAAGGTAGTTCAATAGCATCGACTCCTAAACGCTTGCGTGCGGCGTAGCGTGACCATGTAGGAGACAATATTCGGTCATTGGTACAAACAATATATTTACGTTCAACATTTGGCAAAGCTTTTAGAGGATTGGTTTCAAAAATATATGCCATAGATTGTTGCGAACGACTTTTCGAGATTGCCCACTGTGCTACATCTGGTTGACAATCATGAAAGAAAAATTCCCTTAATACTGCTTCGTCTGAATAATCTTTGCCTACGGAAGCTGGTTCATACATATCAGGCTCATCGTAGAACTGTTGGAGTTTACTTGGGTCTTTTGGCTGGTAATTGAATGATTTGAGCGTATCAGAATCAAGACGATGAGAAAACTGGTCGAGTGTACTGACTCCAGGATATGGAAGTAGCGCCGCCACAAACACTAGTTGACGCACTTTTACCGCTTCTGCAACCAAGGGAATGATAGTACCAGCCATTGAGTGACCGACTAGCACAATATCATCATCAGTTTTTGGCAGCGCTTGAATTACTACATCTGCAAATTGGGACAAAGTAGCAGATGCATTTTCAATTGGTAAATCCATTGCTACAGCTTTATGACTTTGTGCTTCTAAGTAGGGAATTAGCAAATCCCAACACCAAGTAGCTTGGAAAGCACCGTGAACTAGACAATATAGACTCATATCAATTGAATAGTGGTAATGGTGGACGAGTTTTTTAAGTTCTCTTATTTTTTAGCAAACTTTAAACCTTGACCAGGTAATATCATGTCCGCCTAATTAGTTATAATTCCCGCATCTGTGCAAAAACCAGGAAACCCTCTTTCCCCCTGCCCCCTGCTCCCCTGCCGTCTTAATGATAAGTCTTGAACCGGACACGATATAAGTTAAGTAGGTGGATCTAAATAAATATAAGATAGTTCGTCATTGCAAAGGAAGTGTTCGCGGAGCGTCTCTAAGAGTTGCAATCGCAAAGACTGAGATTGCCACGCTTCACTTCGTTCCGCTCGCAATGACATTTTATATTTAATTACGTCTACTTACTTGTATCAGCACCTGCAATATATTCAAACAGCAGTTAAAACAGGCTGAAAAGGTTGCAATAAAATACCCAAAATTTTATCAACTTCTTTAATGTAATACTCAGTCGAATCTATATAAACAGTCGTCCCTTCTAAAAATAAAAACTTCCAGTTAGTTCCACTAGTAACCGAGCCATAAATTCGCCCAACTTCATTGCCTTGATTTTGATTGAACAGCTGCGCTGCAATCATTGCCGCTACACATTGACCCAGACCGCCGATAATATCTTCTTTTTTCGCTTCAAAAATAAACATTACCGGAGCAGAAATAAATAATTGCTCCTGGGAATTGCTGATTATGTAATCGCAAAAGCCTTGCAAGCCTTGAGTCGCATCAACATTAAATTCATTTCCAGAAAATAGGGAAATTTTATTCTTTAATAATCGTCTGACTTCTGCGAGGATTGGTGCAATTAAAAACTCTGACCTTGCTTTTTCGGTTGAAATTGCAGTTGCTAAAGGGATGTAATCTATTAAAATCGTTCTGAGAGTTTCTGATGGTGTAACAGGTTTTGTATCAACAAATAAATTCCGAGTTTCGTCGAGTGTTAAATCAAAACTCTTTTTCACCTTGGCGAGACTAAAATCGCTGTATGCCATCCTTCCACCTTGTGATTATCTATCATTAGGGTAATGTCCCCTTGTCACCCTTGCCTTGATTTGCTAACTCTTTCGCTCTCGTCTGGGAATCAAACTTTAATTTATTATCCCACTGTTGTGCTTTGTGAAACTTTTCAACAGCGCCATCAATATCATCATTTCGCGCTAACTTCTCACCTTGGATAACTAACGTTGTCGCTCCTTGCGCTAACCGAGATGGAATTTGGCATGATTGTAACTCTTCTAACACTTCAGGATGGGCAATGAGATAATTATTCAGCAAACTGCAACCACTAAGTAATAAATTATCGAAATCCAAATCCCATAAAATCACTGTCTTGTCACGACTGCCAGAAACCAGTGTCTTGCCATCGCGGCTGAATCCAACGCTATAGACCGAACTGCTATGACCAGTCAGGGTTTTGATCGCTTTACCTGTGTTGACATCCCAGAGTTTGATCGTCTTGTCAAAACTGCCAGAAGCCAGTGTCTTGCCATCAGGGCTGAATCCAACGCTATAGACAGAACTGCTATGCCCAGTCAGGGTTTTAATCGCTTTACCTGTGCTGACATCCCAGAGTTTGATCGTGTTGTCTGAACTGCCAGAAGCCAGTGTCTTGCCATCGGGGCTGAATCCGACGCCCCAGACTGAACTGCTATGCCCAGTCAGGGTTTTAATCGCTTTACCTGTGCTGACATCCCAGAGTTTGATCGTGTTGTCTGAACTGCCAGAAGCCAGTGTCTTGCCATCGGGGCTGAATCCGACGCCCCAGACTGAACTGCTATGCCCAGTCAGGGTTTTAATCGCTTTACCTGTGCTGACATCCCAGAGTTTGATCGTCTTGTCACCACTGCCAGAAGCCAGTGTCTTGTCATCGGGGCTGAATCCGACGCTATAGATTCTACTGCTATGCCCAGCCAGGGTTTTGATAGCTTTGCCCGTGCTAATATCCCAGAGTTTGATCGTCTTGTCATCACTGCCAGAAGCCAGTGTTTTACCATCGGGGCTGAATCCGACGCCAATGACCGTACTGCTATGCCCAGTCAGGGTTTTGATGGCTTTGCCTGTGCTGACATCCCAGAGTTTGATCGTCTTGTCATCACTGCCAGAAGCCAGTGTCTTGCCATCGGGGCTGAATCCGACGCCAATGACCGTACTGCTATGCCCAGCCAAGGTTTTGATGGCTTTGCCTGTGCTGACATCCCAGAGTTTGATCGTGTTATCATCACTGCCAGAAGCCAGTGTCTTACCATCGGGGCTGAATCCGACGCTATAGACCAAACTGCTATGCTCAGTCAGGGTTTTGATGGCTTTGCCTGTGCTGACATCCCAGAGTTTGATCGTGTTATCATCACTGCCAGAAGCCAGTGTCTTACCATCAGGGCTGAATCCGACGCTATAGACCAAACTGCGATGTCCAGTCAGGGTTTTGATGGATTTGCCTGTGCTGACATCCCAGAGTTTGATCGTCTTGTCATCACTGCCCGAAGCCAGTGTCTTGCCATCGGGGCTAAATCCAACGCCCCAGACCGAACGGCTATGCCCAGTCAGGGTTTTGATGGCTTTGCCTGTGCTGACATCCCAGAGTTTGATCGTCTTGTCACCACTGCCAGAAGCTAGTGTCTTACCATCGAGGCTGAATCCAACGCCCCAGACCGAACGGCTATGCCCAGTCAGGGTTTTGATGGCTTTGCCTGTGCTGACATCCCAAAGTTTGATCGTCTTGTCACCACTGCTAGAAGCCAGTGTCTTGCCATCGGGGCTGAATCCGATGCTATAGACCTTACTGCTATGCCCAGTCAAGGTTTTGATGGCTTTGCCTGTGCTAATATCCCAGAGTTTGATCGTGTTGTCATCACTGCCAGAAGCCAGTGTCTTGCCATCGGGGCTGAATCCGACGCTATTGACCCTACTGCTATGCCCTTCTAAGGTATTTACCTCTATGGCGCGGTTTTCTTTCTTCTCCTGTGGCTTTAAGTAAACAGCTTGCTGTAAAGTTGCCACAGTTAGCATTAAGATATCGCTTCTATGCTGTGCCCAAAGTGTATGCTTGAGTTTGCTACCTGCCCTTACGGCTGCTATTAAAGCATCTGGATGTTGTTTAGAGACAGCAAAGGCTTCAGAAGAATTATTGATGGCGTTAATTTGATTAACATTTGCCTCTACTGCCCACTGGAATGTTGCCGCTGCTAAAACAGCAAATCCTAAACCTGCGGCGACAGAACCAAAAAGGGCGCGTTTGAGAACGTTATTTAGTTTCGCCTCACTCAGTTTTCTTTGTTCTCGTTCCTTTTCCAGTTGCGCTATTACCTGCTTTAACTTTGGTTCCTGTTGCTGGCGGATAAAGGCGGCGATGTAGTCATGTACCAGTTGATAACGGTCAGCCGGGTTTTCTGGTAGCAAAACCACTAAGCCGGATTGGACAAAAATTTCTAGAATCAAATCTAATTTACTGATTTCAGAAGCTTGTTTTGCCCTAGCTTCTGACCCTCCCTGAAGTTCTGAGCGACGAAAGCCGCGGCTCAGACTTATTTCTGCCTGCTGCGATCGCCTTAAAAAGGATGTAAAAAGAATAAAGCCCCCTTTTTTAAGAGGAATTGGGGGAATCTCCGAGAAGTACGGGAGCAAATCGCGTTCCAACTCAGCGCGAGTCTTTAGAGGGCGAGTTCCTTTTTCATCGGTCAGCAAATACAGTAATATGTCTGCTGCTTGCTGATTTTCTTCACCGCAATCATTAACAACTTCATGCAAATAACGCTTAACCAATTCGTCCTTAGTACCGCGTTGCCGATATTCTGCCAGAGTTGTAATATTCTCTGTTTGCAGTTGCGCCCCCACAACCTGCAACTCAATGGGACGAACTTCACCCAATTCTCCGGCTAAATCTTGTACCAGTTGTTCAACTAAAGCAGTTTCTAAATGAAAACTAGTATTTTCAGTTAAACGCTGAATAATTGACTTCGCGTCAGTAGGTGAGAAGTTCCCCAACTTGTAAAGCACATTATTACTGAGAATGTCATTGCCAATAATCTTGAGACTGGACAAATCATTGCACTCCAGCAAGTAATGGATGTAATCTACTCGCAGCGATAAGATAACTTTCACCGATAGAACATTGAGACACTCTCCCAGAAACTCAAAGAATTGCTTCCTTTGTGCAGGTTCGGTGTAAACAAAGAAAAATTCCTCAAATTGATCAAAAATTAACACCGTGCGGAGGTTACGCTGTTCGTTTTCTTTAAGTCTGGATATTAAATATTGCGGAGTTCCGAGTTCCGAGGTCGAAGTTCCGAGTTCAGAGGTTGAAGTGCCGAGTTCAGAGGTCGAAGTGCCGAGTTCAGAGGTTGAAGCTCCGAGTTCAGAGGTCGAAGTGCCGAGTTCAGAGGTTGAAGTGCCGAGTTCAGAGGTCGAAGTGCCGAGTTCAGAGGTCGAACGTTGAGGTTCTGAGGCTGAAGTTCCGAGTTCAAAGGTCGAACGTTGAGGTTCTGAGGTCGAAGTTCCGAGTTCAGAGGTCGAACGTTGAGGTTCAGAGGTCGAAGTTCCAAGTTCAAAGGCGGAACGTTGACGTTCTAACCCTCCCCACTCCCCATTCCCTCCCAAAAGCCTCTCCAACTCTTCCACCCAGTTGGTGTAAACGCGCATTACCACCGGCAAATAATCTTGAGTGCCGATTGCTTTATTCTTTAAAGCTGGCATTAGTCCCGCATTCACCAGGGAACTTTTGCCTACACCCGATTGCCCATGAATTACTATCAACTTATAATCAGGGCGACCCATGCGTTCAATTAAACCTTCTACATCCAAAAGACGACCAGATGCAGCAATTTCTGGGGCAATGTTGCCTTGGGGAGAGTTTGAGCGCAATGTCTCTACAAATGCCTGTTTTGTAGCTTCTAACCTACCCGCACCAATAAAAGCCCGCAAGCCAAATTGCTGTTCAATGGAACGCCGCTGCTGTTTAATTTTGTATGCTTTGAGATATTCTTTCTGCTCAAAGTAAAGCTGCTGTAAAAACCTGAGAATATCCAAGAAAAGCCTGATATCTTCTAGGGGATTACCCACATCCCTAGCAGTTTCTAAGCTGAGAGTTGCCTCTTTAATTTGACCTAAATAGTATTGAGAACGACCTAAAATAAATCGATATAAGCTCAAGTCTTTTGATGTCAAAACCTTTTCGGGAATATCAGATAAAATTCCTGATAGATTAGCTGATTCCAGATTTGGAATTGCAACAAAAACTTTTAATGCTTGCTTAACTAACTGATTTGCTTTAACCCAGTTTTTTTGAGCCAAAGCCACCTCAGCTAAAAAACCGTAATCCTTGGCTAATTCCCTTGGCTGTTTGTTATTTTGATGGATTACTAAAGCTTGTTCCGAAAGACTATGCAATATTTCCCACTTTTTCAAGTCTCGCAATATATCACCAAACTTAACTACTGCATTAGCAATTAAGTCTGGACTTTGAAACTGGTTAATAAAATTTATATACTCTTGAAGATAATGCCAAGTTGTCTGCCAATCTTGAGAATTGATATCTTGATGTTTCAAAGCTTTGAGATAACAGCAAAAGCTAATCTCACCGAGGATTTTTGCCTGTCTTTCTAAATTATGACTTTGTTGCCAGAGATGATAAGCTTTGTGATAATGCTCTAACGCCGAATATTTTTGATTATTTATCTGTTTAAGAAAACCTAATAAAGATTCTAAGTTAGCTTGAATTTCTAAATTATAAATATCGGGCTTTTTAATTAAATCTCTTTGCGCTGCTTCTAACTCATTTTCTAGCTTAAGATATACATCTACGCTAAGTTTTAAGTTATTACTAAACCATTGATTAGCGGTTTGGATGATAAAATCTACTAATTCCTGTGTTGATATGGCAAAATCTCTCGTAGTTGCCCAACTTTCCAAATCTGGTGCAAGCTGTATTAGTTGCTTGTAGATTTCATCGTCAATCCACAACACTAAGGGAAAAGCAAAATTCTTGCGAAACTCTTCCCGCACCTGATTAGCAGAAGTTAACATCACAGATAAATTCTGCACTGATTCCAAACCCACAACCATCACACAGGCTGGTATTTCTGCGCCGAATTCTTCTTGAATCGCAGTATAAAGAGTCCTGTTTGATTGCTGTACCGTCAAGACACGAATTTCAACTTGACAAATTTCTTGCAGTCTGAAGATTAAGCGATCGCGCAAGCTAGCATAATTACACCGTGCCAAAATCAGCTTAAACTGTCCCACAGAGGACTCAATTGCCCAAGCTAATTGTTTCAGAGTGCGCTCGCTGTTTACATGGTCATCTTCTGATGGTTGCTGTTGACTCATAAACTTATGTGTTTAGTTCGTAGTAAGCACTTCAGTGCTTTCAAAGATATGGAATAATAAGCACTAAAGTGCTTACTACAAACTTAATTCCCTCGCTTCTGCCAAAACGGGATTAACATCAAACCAAGACTCGCCACCATCGCGATATTCAAACACAAACCGACTGCGAATCAGTTTTTGATATCCGTGGTCATCACTCACCTTTTTTCTTTCCTTGACATGACGTAACAATTGCCACTCATCCTCAGAAATCGGCAACATGATTTCATTCCGCCGAGAACGAATCACTTGCTCTAACGTTTCACGGGTTAAGGGAAGACTCATCTCTTCCATAATCCAGGTATTCAGCAGCCTCAGCACGTCCCGCACATGACCACCGCTCATTTGACATAAACGCTCTAGGCTAGCAGCACTATCAAAAATCTCGGTAATTTTATTTAAACGCTCCTCTGGTGTCATGTCAGGAAAAGCTCTAGCAAGTACCATTTGCTGCATGAGTGACATTCCCTGTGTATGAACACTGCCATCAGCCCATTGTATAGGAACCATTGGTAACACCTTGGGGTCTTCTGGGAAACGCTGAGTCAGCATTCCGTAATCATTGGAAAACTTCAAAGACAAGGGCATGGTGTAGATAAGATGACAATTCAGCTTCGTCAAAAACTCACCCTGGTCGACAAATAAATATTCTTGCTGCGGACGACCCCAAGGTTTGGCACGATTATCTATGCGGTCAAGATTATCGACAATTACCACTAAACCATTTTTACCTTGCTGTTTGAGTTTAGCGATCGCAGGTTCCAATAATTCTTGATTAATTGCTTCTAGCAGCTTAGTTTTCTGCGGTGCTAAATACTGATTGAGTTTTTCTCGCAGCGTTGGGTCATTTTTCATCTTCGCGGTGATTTCCCCAATGCCCACAGACAGAGAAAGTTTTTCTTTATCTGCGGATAAACCAACATCACCAAGCACCGGAAGCTTAACTTTTCCCGCCGTCACCTCGGAGTTTAAGACCTTCCAAGCACCTTGCAGCAACTCATTAAATTTGTTGGGTGACTCCAGAGTAATTTTATCCAGACTTTGACTCACCCGACGAGCGATCGCTAGCAACACATCAGCAATATCAACATCGGTCATTTCCAAATCATCACTGGACTCAAAATAGACTACATGGAAACCTAACTTTTCCAGTTCTGCCTGTAACCGTAATAGTTCTGTTGATTTTCCACAACCAATATGCCCAGTAAATAAAGTGCAAGTGGGTTCATTCGGCTTAAAAAAAGTAATTTTCTGCTTCAGCTTGCCAAGAATATCACCACCCCGGACTGAGGAAAAATCTATATAATATTTGCCATCAGAGCTATTGTTGACAAACAGAGTTCTGCTGGGATCGCTAGCCTGATAAAATTCCCGTAAATCTATGGACATAACCTGGTAGTGCAATAATCTGGTATTGTCTTAACATATCCTCGTTGAAAAGGATAAAATTATTTACATCTTTGTATCTCAATATTTCGGACAATTTCCGCTTTTACCTCTCTTCCTCTGTGTCCTCTGCGTCTCTGCGGTTCGTTAAAAAAGAATAAAACCACAGAGGCGCAGAGAAGCCAGTGCGTTGCGGGGGTTCCCCCCGTTGTAGCAACTGGCGCGGCACAGAGAAATAAGAGTACAAAGCTGCAACTAATATTTAAGTGATCTGCAAAAACTTAGACTTTTTTTGATACTATTTAAGACCGGACTCTTTAAATATTGATTGACGTATGAGCAAAGGTACCCTGTTTGATAAAGTTTGGGACTTACACACCGTTGGTACACTTCCCTCAGGGCTGACGCAACTATTTATCGGGCTTCATCTAATTCATGAAGTCACCAGTCCCCAGGCCTTTGCTATGTTACGCGAGAGAGGTCTAAAAGTCCTGTTTCCAGAACGTACCGTCGCCACAGTCGATCATATTGTGCCCACAGAAAATCAGGCGCGTCCCTTTGCCGATAGCTTGGCAGAAGAAATGATTCAGGCGCTCGAAAATAACTGTCAAGAAAATAACATAACTTTTTACAACATCGGTTCTGGTAGCCAGGGTATAGTTCACGTCATCGCTCCCGAACTCGGACTGACTCAGCCAGGAATGACGATCGCTTGTGGAGATAGTCACACATCCAGTCATGGGGCATTTGGTGCGATCGCATTTGGTATTGGAACTAGTCAAGTTCGGGATGTTCTCGCTTCCCAAACTCTTGCCCTCTCCAAACTGAAAGTCCGCAAAATAGAAGTTAACGGCACTCTCAACCCAGGAGTTTACGCCAAAGATGTCATCCTGCATATCATCCGCACCCTTGGCGTGAAAGGTGGTGTGGGTTATGGTTACGAATTTGCAGGGACGACATTTGAGCAAATGAATATGGAAGAGAGGATGACTGTCTGCAATATGGCGATCGAAGGCGGTGCTAGATGCGGCTACGTCAATCCCGATCGTGTTACCTACGATTACCTTAAAGGCAGAGATTTTGCACCCAAAGATGCAGATTGGGATAAAGCATTAGCTTGGTGGGATTCCATCAAGAGCGATGCTGATGCCCAATACGATGATGTAGTGGTATTTGACGCTGCGGAAATTTCCCCTACCGTTACTTGGGGGATTACTCCCGGTCAAGGTATCGGTGTTAACCAGTCAGTACCTCAACCGGAAGAACTGCTAGAAGAAGACCGATTCATTGCCGAAGAAGCTTATCGCTACATGGATTTATATCCTGGTCAACCGATCAAGGGCACTAAAATAGATGTCTGCTTTATTGGGAGTTGCACCAACGGCAGAATTACTGATTTGCGAGAAGCGGCGAAAATCGCCAAAGGTCGCCACGTTGCCGAGGGAATCAAAGCCTTCGTTGTCCCCGGTTCCGAACGGGTGAAGGAAGAGGCGGAAGCTGAAGGACTGGATAAAATCTTTCAAGAAGCTGGATTTGAATGGCGGGAACCAGGATGTTCCATGTGTCTGGCCATGAACCCCGACAAGCTGCAAGGAAGACAAATCAGCGCCTCTTCCTCCAACCGCAACTTTAAAGGCAGACAAGGTTCCTCTTCCGGTCGGACATTATTAATGAGTCCGGCGATGGTTGCCACAGCTGCGATTAAAGGCGAAGTCTCTGATGTGCGCGAGTTACTGTAATTTTTTTGTAATTTGTCATTGGTCATTTGTCATTGGTCATTTGTAGAAATTAACAGGCTGTCATTCAAATGATAGGTAAATAAAGTTTATGGTGAGTGAAGTTAAAACAGTTTCAGGGCGCGGTATACCTTTAGTGGGTAATGATATAGATACCGATCGCATCATTCCCGCGCGATATTTGAAAGCCGTTACCTTTGATGGCTTAGGCGAAGGTGCATTTATTGATGACCGGACAGCACTTAAAGGTGAACATGCCTTTGACCAACCCCAGTACAAAGGCGCGAATATTTTAATAGTCAACCGTAACTTTGGCTGTGGTTCATCACGGGAACACGCACCCCAAGCGATCGCCAAATGGGGAATCCAAGCTTTAATCGGTGAAAGCTTCGCGGAAATCTTTTTCGGTAACTGTGTGGCAATGGGCATACCTTGTCTGACAGCCGATGCTGTTAGTGTTAAACAACTGCAAGATTTAGTTGCTGCCAATCCTCAAGCCGCCGTAACAGTAAATCTGGAAACCTTGCAAGTGCAAATTGGTGATTACACCGCCCCAGTTGCGATCGGTGAAGGGACAAGAAGCACATTTATTTCTGGAACTTGGGACGCTTGCGGTCAGTTAGTAGCTAACGCTGACCAAGTTCGGGCAACAGCTACAAAATTACCCTACGTCGGTTGGGGGAATTTAGCCGCGAGTTAGTATTTTCTCATTCCCTGCCTGTCAGCCAGGGAATGATGTCAACTGCGGTAAATTACTTGTGATTCCTGCGTGGTCTCTAAATACTGTTCGGTCAAGGCAAGAGACGCGATGAATCGCCGTCTTCACAATAATCAGTCTTTCGTCTTGGCGGTGATTTATCGCATCTTTGCGATCTAGAATTTTCATCAAAAAAGCTTAACCAAATCGTATTGCGTGGCCTCTCCCCTAGTAGGCTTACGGTGTATACACAAGTCATCTAGATTACCCAAAAGTCCTTCTAAACCCAATACGGTTCGCTTAAAGGGAAAAGGGAAAAAGGAAAAAGGTGAATTCAAACCTTTACCCCTTACCCTTTTGACCGAGAAGGAACGCTGTTAAGACTCTCTGCATAATGGTTTCGAGGCTAAGTAGCTTGAGGATTATTTTAGTTGGAAGAGCGATCGCTCTGCCTTTTTCTAACTCTCGGTTGATGAATTTTTTGATGAGTTAGAAAAAATAGCAGTAGATAAAGATATTTTAAGTGTTTAAGAAAAAGAATACCCTTGAGTTAGCTTTATTCAAGCTCTCGGTCAAATCGGCTAGCCGAGAGTTATGTGTAACATAAATCACTACTAAGCTATAGGGAAGTTAAAAATGGTTGCATCTACTCTAAAACCAACACAGATATTTGGACGCATACTATCCGCATCGCTAATGAGTTTGATGTCCTTAGAGGTTATTACCACCGCAGCGATCGGCCAACCCCCCCCTGCGTCTATTGAAACTAAACTGAAAGTGCCTAGTACAATGACCTCTTGGCCCTTTAATGCTAACCGTTACTTGAAAGTCCCGCCCAATTTCTCCGTCTCTGTTTATGCTCGCATTAGCAAAGCTCGCTTTATGGCAGTTGCTCCCAATGGGGATCTTCTAGTATCACAGCCCAGTTCGGGTAAAGTGTTAATTGTCCGCTCAAATGGCAGCAAAGACCCAATTATTTCTGACTTCGTGACGGGTCTACGCAAACCACACGACATTGTGTTTCATAAGATTGATAACACCACATACATTTATATCTCTGAGAGTCATCAAATTAACCGCTTCATCTACAACTCTGGAGATTTAATCGCAAAAAATCGTCAAATCATTGTAGTTGGCTTACCAGACAGCAGCACACAGGAACTCAAAGGCGCTTATGGTCACGAACTGAAGAATATCGCACTTGATGCCAACCACAAACTGTACGTGTCCATCGCCTCTACATGCAATGCCTGTAAGGAAGATACTGTCAGCACTCCAAAGCGTGGTGCAATTTACCAGTACAACGCTAATGGAACCAATCAGCGACTTTTTGCCCAAGGCTTACGTAATGCCGAAGGGTTAGCATTCTTACCTGGCACAAATGATCTTTGGGTAGTCGTTAATAATCGAGATAACATTGCCTATCCCTTCAACGATAGCAGTGGCAATTACGGTAAAATTATCCCCTCCTACGTAGACAACCACCCGCCAGAGGAGTTTACCAAAGTCCGAGATGGCGGTAACTACGGTTGGCCATTCTGCAACCCCAATCCTGACACGTCAAACGGCCTGAACAATATGCCATTTGACCGCGACTATCAGTTCAATGCTAATGGAAGTGTTAATTGCAATGCAATGGACAGGATTAGCAAAGGTATCCAAGCCCATTCAGCTCCCTTGGGACTAACATTTTTACAAAATACCAATTTTCCCAGCCTATACTCAAATGGAGTAGTGACAGGGCTGCATGGTTCATGGAATCGGCAGAAGAAAACCGGCTACAAAATAGCTTACTTTCCCTGGAACAGTACGACAAAGACCCCAGAGCCGGAGATAGATTTAGTCACAGGTTGGGTAGTTCCAGCAACCCAAGAAACCTGGGGGCGACCTGTGGATATGGTAGTAGACCAGCAAGGTAATTTGTTAATTTCGGATGACTTCAGCGGCACTATCTATAAGCTTTCCTACACGCCGTCACAACAGGTTAAGGTCTACAGAGACCCTAACTTTGGCGGAATTTCCCAGTCTTTTCCTACGACTCCAGGAGTATACAAATCCAACCAAGGTGACTTAAATATTGTTGGTAATGACACTATTAGTTCATTCAGTGTACCACCGGGTACACGGATACGTGTGTGCCAACATATAAATGGTGATGGTTTATGCCGTGAATATACTGCTGGTGATTATAAATCCCTTGGAAATGACCTTGATAATATCATCTCGTTTATAGAGGTCAAGTAGCACCACTCAGCGAATTTTAGATGTTAAATTTTGGATTGAATACTTTAAAAGTGTTCTACTGAACGCTGATGCCGTACCCCTCCGGGGAAGCAAGCTACGCGTAGCGTTCCGCAGGAAAGTCCAAAATTTAAAAAGGTCTGATATCAAGTCCGGTTAATCACTTATGATTATCGCATCTGTGCAAAAATCGGAAACGCTTCTTTCCTCCTGCTCTCTGCCTCTTGCCCCGGCGGTCTAAATGATAAGTCTTTAGCCAGACACAATATGAGACGATATCGGGAAAGTCAACTAGAAACTGTGATGTCTACGACGGGCTGCGCCAACACAATTTTCCCCACAACACGCCCAGTTTCGCTATAACCATGAGCCGCCGCTAGTTCTTGTAAGGGATATGTGCGATCGATCACCACACGAATTTTACCCGCTTCAATCAATTCTTTCAGATAAATCAAATCTTGAGTGTTGGGTTTTTGCAAAATAAATTTCGCTTTTTGACCCGGAAGAAACGCTGTTAAGACGCTCTCTAAGAAGACTTCGGGGCTGGGTAGTGTGGTGATATAAATTCCATTGGGTTTGAGGACTCTTTTAGTTTGAGAGAGCGATCGCTTACCCACTGCATCAAAGATAATGTCATACTGCGCTATATCTTCGGTAAAATCTTGCTGCGTATAATCAATCACGCGGTCTGCTCCTAGAGATTTCACCAAATCCAAATTTTTAGTACTGCTAACTCCCGTCACCACTGCCCCTAAAGCCTTAGCAATTTGCACTGCAAAACTGCCTACACCTCCCGCAGCCCCATTAATCAACACAGTTTGTCCTGTTTGAATATTTCCCTGATCGCGTAGCGCTTGCAGAGCCGTGAGCGCTGCTAACGGCACAGCCGCAGCTTCTTCATAAGATAAGTTCGTTGGTTTGAGCGCCACCAAGTTTTCTGGAACAGCTGCAAATTCGGCATAACCTCCTCCAGGGAAGCTAGTACTGCCATAGATAGCATCTCCTGGTTTAAAGCGCGTGACACCAGAGCCAATCTCTACGACATCTCCCGCCACATCCAACCCCAGAATCTTCGGAAATTTGCTGCCGGCAATCAAACTCAACATCCCTTGGCGAATTTTCCAATCAATGGGATTAACGCTACTAGCACGAACTTTCACAAGTAACTGCGTTGGCTCGATTTTCGGTTGCTCTACGTCTTCATACTGCAACACCTCAGTCGCGCCATATCGACGGATAACGACTGCTTTCATGACATTCCTCCTCTACCCTATTTTGCTGAATGAACTCAGACAGCCTGTTTTTCCTGATAAATCTAGTGTAGCGATTTCCTAAAATAGAAATATCAGTCTAAAACTACACCTGTATGCCAGCTAGAGACCTTTATCACAACAATGTTAAAAATGCTTTGATTAAAGATAAATGGATAATTACTCATGACCCACTGACTCTTAAGTTTGGTAAAAAAGATTTGTATGTTGATTTAGGTGCTAGACAACTGTTAGCGGCGGAAAAAGCAGAATCAAAAATTGCAGTTGAGATTAAAAGTTTTACTGGGAGATCGGATGTTGATGATTTAGAAAAAGCATTGGGCCAGTATATTTTATATCAGGATATCTTGATTGAATTGGAGCCAGAACGAGTACTATATCTTGCAGTCCCTAACAGTGTTTTTGATGATTTATTTGAAGAACCCATCGGCAAACTGTTACTGAGAAATCATCGTTTAAAGCTAATTACCTTTGATCCAAAACAGGAGGTCATTAAACAATGGATTACACCAAGTTAGACGACTATCGCCAAGTTATTGAAACTATCCTCAGTGAATATGCTTCACTACCCTATTCTTATGCCAATATTCAATCGGAAGTGGTGTTCGATCGAAGCCGCGATCGCTATTTGTGGATGGATCTAGGTTGGGATGGCGATCGCCGCATTCATGGCTGTCTGGTTCATATTGACTTGATTGATGGCAAAATCTGGATTCAAAGGGATGGCACGGAAGAAGGCATTGCCGCCGATTTAGAACGGGCTGGAATTCCTAAAGAACACATTGTTCTAGGGTTTCGTTCACCGGAGTTAAGACCCTACACTGGTTATGCAGTTGCTTAAGGTGCATAGGCGCAGCCCGCACTTCTCTACGAGACGCTCCGCGTAGCTTGCTTCCACAAAGTGGTACGACAAGCTCAGTGACCATCGTAGACATCGCTCTTTAAAAGTTAACACGGAACATTTTCTTTATTCTTCAGTGGTAAATACAACACCTTCATACAGCAATTCAATCGGGCACTCAAATTCAATGCTCGATAAAGTGACGATATCTCCAGCTGTGTAGGGATAGTAAAGCCACATCCTACCCTCACCCCGACAGTAACGCTCAACGGAGATTTGTTCCGAGTCAATCAAGATATATTCTTGCAAACTGGGGATTCTCAGGTAATAAGTAAATTTTTCACCCCGATCTTTAGCGCTTGTACTTGGGGAAAGAACTTCGGCAATCAGCTTCGGATGTTGAATAAAGTTGCGGGCATTCAGGTCTTCAGGGTCGCAACTGACAATAACATCAGGATAATAGTAGCGACTCTGGGCAGTGAGTTGCATTTTTACATCTGACACATTCACTCGACAACCCCTGGAACGCAAATGAGGGTACAAAGGTCTGTAGAGATTTAGTGCAATGTCGTTATGGGGAATTGTACCGCCTGTGATCGCAAACACTTCGCCATTTGCATATTCGTAGCGAAGGTCTTGCTGAGGTTCCCATTCGAGATATTCCTCAACGGTCATTTTTGGTGGCTGTTGGGAAATGGCGATCATAACTTAAGATTTTTTCACGTTTGGTTTGATTGTAGCTAAATAGTATCAGCAACAAAGAGCGGTATCTGGAAAACCTCTCTCCTATAAGAAGAAATATTTTAAATTTTGCCCCTTCCGGTGTTGGGAATGGGGTTTTTTGCTAAGGTTTGTAGTGAGCAATTCAGAAAATTCATTGCGATCGCTCAATCATGTTAGATTATAGTTTGTTGTTTCTCTCAAACACAAAATCTGAGAGTCTCCTACCCATCTCCTCATTCTGGGAATAAAAAAAAGGGGGTTAAAAGTTAAGTTTTTTGAAAATTATGTGCAGCAACACGTCTATTCCCACTAACTCATAGGGCTTGCCAGATAAGGCTTAAAGACATAATTGAACATCATTCTCAAAGAAAAATTAAAAGAATATGAAGTGCATTTTTACCCTCAAAAAAATGATATGTTAGATACAGAATTGAATTTCGCACGTTTCTGGAGTAGAACGATGTAGACTACTCCAGTTTTTCACCCTCAAACCCTTGTCATTTATTGCTTTTGACGGAACTTGAGGGCAATCTGAGTACACATTTAAAGAACCCAAACCTAGTTTCAATTTAGTTAAAGTTATTGCTAGGATTGGGTTTTGGCTGAGTACAAAGAAATCCTGAACCCCTATCTATAAACACTAGAACCCCAACCAAAAAATACTAGAACCCCTACCCGAAAAAAACTTTTTTAATTCTTGTAATGCTTGAAGAATTAGAGTTTTTAGTATTTGAGTACAAAAGTAATAAATCCAATAAATTCTATCCTAGAGAGACGCAACATCTGGCTGGGAGACGGCTGCTATAAATCTTATATCGCCAATCACCTAACGCTCTGAAACAAAACAAAGCGAAGGGTGAGTGGAGGGATGACATAGCACCATGCCTCAAGTGAAGAGAAGTCGCGGCTGTAAGCACAAATTCTACCCAAGAACCGAACGTTGACACACACCAGCCGAACATCAGATATCTATCGCCTGTCTGACTTGAAAACAAGTCGCCCTCACCCAAGGGTTTGCAGGCAGTGTGGAAGACGCGACTTCAATTCTGGGCATGAAAGAGTAGCAACGGCATCTCCCACAGTGGCAGCCAAGTCCACCGACCTTTTGCGAAACTAAATGACATCACCGTCTACACGACTCCTCAACTCCAACGCTACGGAATCGCCAACCCAAGCAAAATCAGGTGGTTGCGGCTGCGACAGCCCGAGTAGCGCCACCGTGGAAAGGGACGAAAAGCTCGAAGAACGTATTGCGAAACATCCCTGCTACAGCGAAGACGCTCATCACCACTACGCCCGGATGCACGTTGCAGTTGCACCAGCTTGCAACATTCAATGCAACTATTGCAACCGCAAATATGATTGCGCTAACGAAAGCCGTCCTGGAGTAGTTAGCGAATTGCTAACACCAGAAGAAGCAGCACACAAAGCTTTGGTCATTGGTGGTAAGATTCCCCAAATGACAGTTGTGGGAATTGCCGGCCCTGGCGACCCATTGGCGAACCCAGATAAGACTTTCCGCACATTTGAGTTGATTGCAGAGCAAGCACCAGACATCAAGCTGTGCTTATCAACCAATGGTTTAATGCTGCCAGACTACATTGATCGCATTAAACAATTAAATATAGATCACGTGACGATCACCATTAACATGGTAGATCCAGAGATCGGTGCTAAGATTTATCCTTGGGTTCACTACAGACGCAAGCGTTATAGAGGTCTTGAAGGTGCGAAAATCCTCCACGAAAGACAGATGGAAGGATTGCAAGCCCTGAAAGATGCTGACATCTTGTGCAAAGTTAACTCTGTAATGATTCCCGGAATTAATGACCATCACTTAGTTGAAGTGAATCGAGTCATCCGTGAGAAAGGTGCATTCTTGCACAACATCATGCCATTGATTTCTGCACCAGAACATGGCACACACTTCGGTTTAACCGGTCAACGCGGCCCCACACCCAAAGAACTCAAAGAAGTTCAAGACAACTGCTCTGGTAACATGAAAATGATGCGTCACTGTCGCCAGTGTCGTGCCGATGCAGTCGGATTGTTAGGAGAAGACCGCAGCCAAGAATTTTCTAAAGAGAAATTCTTGGAAATGGCTCCCGAATATGACATGGAACAGCGCGCTACTGTTCACGAAGGAATTGAGAAGTTTAAAGAAGAACTTAAAGTAGCCAAAGATAAAGCGCTAGCCGGCAAGAAATTTGCTAACAGTCCTAAAATCTTAGTTGCAGTAGCAACCAAAGGCGGTGGATTGGTTAACCAACACTTCGGTCATGCGAAAGAATTCCAAATTTACGAAGTGGGTGGAGACGAAGTTCGCTTTGTCAGTCATCGCAAAATTGACCAATACTGCCAAGGTGGATACGGCGAAGAAGCTTCTTTTGAGCATATTATGAAAGCGATCGCAGATTGCAAAGCAGTTTTAGTCTCCAAGATTGGTAACTGTCCTCAAGAAAAATTGCAAGAAGCTGGAATCAAGACTATTGAAGCTTACGACGTAATTGAAAAGGTTGCTTTGGAGTTCTACGAGCAATACGTTAAGGAATTAGGGAATAACGAATAGGGCATGGGGCAAGGGGCATAGGGCATGGGACAAGAATTATCCCTAATGCCCTACCCTAAACCCAATCCTCAATGCCCACTTGCCCACTGCCCCATTCCCAAAAAAGGAGAATAAATCATGGCTTACAAAATTCTTACTAGCCAGTGTATTTCCTGCAATCTCTGTCTAACGGTATGTCCCACAAATGCAGTTAAAGTGGTTGATGGACAGCACTGGATTGACCCTGAACTTTGTACAAACTGTGTTGGTAGCATTCATACCGTGCCTCAGTGTAAAGCTGGTTGTCCCACCTGCGACGGTTGCATTAAGCAGCCTAGCGATTACTGGGAAGGCTGGTTTGCTAATTACAACCGTGTAGTCGCTAAATTAACAAATAAACAAGATTACTGGGAACGTTGGTTTAACTGCTATTCCCAGAAATACTCGGAACAGTTGCAAAAGCGCCAACCCCAAACAATGGCAACAGAAGCTTAAATAATTCGTAATTCTTAATTGAAGACAACAATGCAAAATAACTGCATCTATCTCGATAATAATGCCACCACTAAGGTAGACCCAGAAGTTATAGAAGTAATGCTACCTTACCTGACGGATTATTACGGCAATCCCTCCAGTATGCATACCTTTGGTGGGCAAGTTGGTAAAGCAGTGAGAACAGCAAGAGAACAACTTGCAGCTATCCTGGGAGCCGATGAGTCAGAAATTGTCTACACAAGTTGCGGTACTGAGGGAGATAACGCGGCGATTCGAGCCGCACTGTTAGCGCAACCAGAAAAGCGACATATCGTCACCACCCAAGTTGAACATCCAGCAGTACTCAATGTCTGCAAACAATTAGAAACCCAAGGTTATAGTGTTACCTATCTATCAGTAAATCATCAAGGGCAGCTGGATCTAGATGAACTAGAAGCTTCCTTGACGGGTAACACCGCCTTGGTGACAATTATGTATGCTAATAACGAAACCGGCACGATTTTCCCGATTGAGCAAATTGGGTTACGCGTCAAAGAATATGGCGCTATCTTCCATGTAGATGCGGTGCAAGCAGTGGGAAAAATCCCCTTGAATATGAAGACTAGCACCGTCGATATGTTAACCCTGTCTGGTCACAAGCTACACGGGCCCAAAGGAATTGGTGCTTTATATATCCGGCGCGGAGTTCGGTTCCGTCCTTTCATTATTGGGGGACACCAAGAACGCGGACGTAGAGCTGGAACAGAGAATGTTCCAGCAATTATCGCCTTGGGCAAAGCTGCGGAACTAGAACTGTTACACTTAGAAGAAGCGATCGCCAGAGAAAGAAAGCTGCGCGATCGCCTCGAACAAACTTTACTCGCTACAATTCCCGATTGTGTAGTCAACGGTGACGTTACGCAGAGATTGCCCAACACCACAAATATCGGCTTCAAGTATATTGAAGGTGAAGCAATTCTACTGTTATTGAACAAATACGGTATCTGTGCATCATCCGGTTCTGCTTGCACCTCCGGTTCTCTGGAACCTTCCCACGTCCTGCGGGCAATGGGCTTACCCTATACAACTTTGCACGGTTCTATTCGCTTCAGTCTTTGTCGCTACACCACCGAAGCCGAAATCGATCAAGTAATAGAGGTAATGCCCAGTATTGTAGAACGTTTACGCGCCCTCTCACCCTTCAAAAATGATGATGCAGGTTGGTTGCAAGGACAAGAACAAGCACTAGCGCATCGTTAATTAGGGAATAGGGAATAGAGAATAAGAATTTACTATTCTCTACTTCCTACTCCCCACTCAGCACGGGCTAAACGCCCCGCTACCGCTAACAGCACTCATTACTCAACACTAAATATGTGGGACTACACTGATAAAGTATTAGAACTGTTTTACGATCCCAAGAATCAGGGAGAAATTGAAGAAACGGGCGAAGCTGGAGTTAAGGTTGCAACGGGTGAAATCGGCAGCATTGCTTGCGGCGATGCTCTAAGATTGCACCTGAAAGTGGAAGTAGAATCTGATAAGATTCTAGATGCTCGCTTTCAAACCTTTGGTTGTACTAGTGCGATCGCATCTTCTAGTGCATTAACCGAAATGGTTAAAGGTTTAACCTTAGATGAAGCCCTGAAAGTGTCCAATAAAGACATTGCAGATTACCTGGGTGGTTTACCAGAAGCAAAGATGCACTGCTCTGTCATGGGACAAGAAGCCCTAGAAGCCGCTATCTACAATTATCGTGGCATACCTCTAGCTACCCACGATGATGACGATGAAGGTGCATTAATTTGCAGTTGCTTTGGCATCAGCGAGTCTAAGATTCGTCGCGTGATTCTAGAAAATCATCTCACGGATGCCGAGCAAGTAACAAATTATGTAAAAGCTGGTGGCGGATGCGGTTCCTGTCTGGCGAACATTGATGATATTATTAGATCAGTTCAACAGGAATACGCCTCACCTGCTCTCAACAATTACGGCGTAAAAGTTGCCACAGAAATTGTTACATCTAAGGAACGAGCGCTAACCAACGTCCAAAAGATTGCTCTAATTCAAAAGGTTCTTGATGAAGAAGTCAGACCCGTACTCATTGCAGACGGGGGAGATGTAGAACTCTATGATGTCGAAGGTGATCGCGTTAAAGTTGTACTGCAAGGTGCTTGCGGTTCCTGTTCTAGTAGTACAGCAACTCTGAAAATTGCGATCGAAGCCAGATTACAAGATCGTGTCAGCAAGAGCCTTGTAGTCGAAGCAGTTTAGGAATTGCTGTAGGACTTAACGTATTCTACAAATACGCTCTAATATGCATTCAGCCAGGAACAGAAAGTAGGATTTGAACCATATAATTGTCTCCACATCAATGTTTCAATCCTACCGACAACCGATAGCTAAATTAGCTATGACGGCTAACAGCATATAGGCAAAAACATTAAGCGCCTACTTGCAAATTTCATCATCCAACTCGCTTCAAAGGAACAGGATATGAGCACATTGTACGACAACATTGGTGGACAACCAGCTATTGAACAAGTAGTAGATGAACTCCACAAACGCATTGCCGCAGACAGCCTCCTCAGCCCCATTTTTGCTGGTACAGACATGGCGAAGCAACGCAATCATTTAGTTGCTTTCTTAGGTCAAATATTTGAGGGGCCAAAGCAATACGGCGGTCGTCCAATGGACAAAACCCACGCTGGAATGAACCTACAGCAACCACACTTCGATGCGATCGCCAAGCATCTCGGCGAAGCAATGGCTGTGCGTGGAGTGTCAGCAGATGACACCAAAGCTGCACTAGATCGCGTCACAAATATGAAGGGCGCTATTTTGAACAAGTAATAGGACTTATGCATTGATTGTTGACAAATAACAACATCAAGTCCTATTGAATCTTGCAAGCTGAAACACATTATGACGTATTTGTAAATTGCGTAATTTTCTTTGTTCTTTATCAAAACAAATGACAAAGGACAAAGAGAAAGAGAGAAGTCTGAGCGCCGGCTTCCGGCGATCAGAACTTCAAAGACAAAAAACCAAAAGAAAAAAATTTTAACGAGGAAGATCGATGTACTTACTGTCAATAATTTTGGCTGTGGAGCGATCGCCCCCAGCAGGCATTTATGCCAACGCTACCAACGATGCTCTACACGCGCTCACTACTGTCGCTCAACTGGCGTGAACGCAACTGACAAACGCACAGACCCACCAACCAACCAATTGCAGGGAAACAGGAACCATGACAGACGAAAACATTAGACAGATAGCTTTCTACGGTAAGGGCGGTATCGGTAAATCTACCACTTCCCAAAACACCTTGGCAGCTATGGCAGAAATGGGTCAACGCATCCTCATCGTCGGTTGCGACCCTAAAGCTGACTCCACCCGTTTGATGCTGCACAGCAAAGCTCAAACAACCGTTCTTCACCTCGCCGCAGAACGTGGTGCAGTAGAAGATATCGAACTCGAAGAAGTAATGTTAACCGGTTTCCGTGACGTTCGTTGCGTAGAATCTGGTGGGCCAGAACCCGGTGTAGGTTGCGCCGGTCGTGGTATCATCACCGCCATCAACTTCTTAGAAGAAAATGGTGCTTACCAAAACCTAGACTTCGTATCTTACGACGTATTAGGTGACGTTGTCTGCGGTGGTTTCGCAATGCCTATCCGTGAAGGCAAGGCACAAGAAATCTACATCGTAACATCAGGTGAAATGATGGCGATGTACGCTGCTAACAACATCGCTCGTGGTGTTCTTAAGTATGCACACACAGGTGGCGTGCGTTTGGGTGGTTTGATTTGTAACAGCCGTAACACTGACCGGGAAATCGAACTAATCGAAACCTTGGCAAAACGGTTGAACACCCAAATGATTCACTTCGTACCCCGTGACAACATCGTTCAACACGCAGAATTGCGCCGGATGACAGTTAACGAGTACGCACCAGAAAGCAACCAAGCTAACGAATACCGGACATTGGCTCAAAAAATTATCGACAACAAGAATCTAGCTATTCCTACACCCATCGAAATGGAAGAACTAGAAGAATTGTTGATTGAATTCGGTATCCTCGAAAGCGACGAAAATACCGCAATGCTGGTTGGTAAGAGTGCTGCTGAAGCTCCTGTAGTATAATTCGCTGCTAATAAATAACGCTTTAGCACAAGGAAAAAGGAAGAGTTTCATATCTTCCCTTTTATCCTCTCCCTTGCATCTCCCCCCTAAACTTAGAGGGGACTCCTAGTCCCCCTATGCCCCCGATCCTTACGAGTCACAGAGGCTATATATGACACCTCCAGAAAATCAAAACATCATCGAAGAAAGAAAAGAACTAATTAAAGAAGTTCTAGAAGCTTACCCCGACAAAGCTAAGAAAAAACGGGAAAAGCACTTAGGCGTATACGAAGAAGGTAAGTCCGATTGCGGCGTTAAGTCTAACATCAAATCCCTTCCTGGGGTAATGACCGCTCGTGGTTGTGCTTACGCCGGTTCTAAAGGTGTGGTTTGGGGCCCTATTAAGGACATGATCCACATCAGCCACGGGCCTGTAGGTTGCGGTTACTGGTCTTGGTCTGGTCGTCGTAACTACTACATCGGCACCACAGGTATTGATACCTTTGGTACCATGCACTTCACCTCCGACTTCCAAGAACGAGATATCGTTTTTGGTGGAGACAAGAAACTTACCAAGCTCATCCAAGAACTTGATGTACTTTTCCCACTCAACCGTGGTGTTTCCATTCAATCAGAATGCCCCATCGGTCTAATTGGGGATGACATCGAAGCAGTAGCTCGGAAGACATCGAAAGAAATTGGCAAGCCAGTTGTACCTGTGCGTTGCGAAGGCTTCCGGGGTGTTTCCCAATCTTTGGGACACCACATTGCTAACGACATGGTTCGTGACTGGGTTTTCACCAGAGCAGACCAAGCGAAAAAAGACGGTACACTTCAGTTTGAAGGTACTCCTTATGATGTAGCCATCATTGGTGACTACAACATCGGTGGAGATGCTTGGGCTAGCCGCATCCTGTTAGAAGAAATCGGCTTGCGCGTAGTCGCTCAGTGGTCAGGTGATGGCACCATCAACGAAATGTTGATGACCCCCAATGTGAAGATGAACCTCATCCACTGTTATCGGTCGATGAACTACATCAGCCGTCACATGGAAGAAGCTTATGGTATACCCTGTACGAAGTATGATTTAATCTTATGTGATACCAAGATTTAGTCCACGTCTAACTTTGCTCAATTTAAACATTGTTCTAAATGGACTAAATTTTAAGACACATTTAAGACACAATGAAAAGCAAGGCGCAGGACGACGTTTTTGAGGATTTCATTCCGCCAGCATCTACCGATGGCAGCTATCTAGGAACGCAGAAACACATGAAGGCTACTCGGCAGCATCTGGAACGCAAGTTCGAGAAAGGTTTGACAGACACTAGGGCCCGTCTAAAAGCCGCTAAGGTCAAAGTGGGTTTGGTCGTGGCACGGGACACAATTCAATTGCAAGCATCTTTACCAATCAAACCCGGCGATCGCGACACTAAAGGAACTGGTTTTAAGCAGTACAAGATTTCTCTAAACATCCCTACAAGCTTGGACGGGTTGAGAACAGCTGAGGAAGAGGCAAACGAGCTAGGCAAGCTGCTTGCCCGTAAACAGTTTGAATGGACTGACAAATATCTGGGTAAAATCGCTAAGGTCGCCAACAGATCCCAAACCCTTGGTGATGTTTTAGAAGAGTTTGAAACTGAGTATTTCAAAACACGCAAATTAACAGAAAAAAGTAAACACACCTTTTTCTATTACAAGGAGTATTTACGGCGATTGATTGGGCTAGATACTTTATTGACTCAACCGGAGATTGATAAAAGATTTGCAGAGTTAACGGGAGACTCTGCCAAATACAGCGCCGTTAAATCGTTGAAGGTTTTAAAATCAACTCTTAATTTAACTGGTTTCACTCTCGAACATTTTAAAGCTACACAACCAAAAAGTCAGGCTAGGGACATTCCCAGTGATGAGGATATCATCAAATATCAGGAATCTTTTCATCATTATTCTTTGACTAGGAGCTTGACAATCAAGAAGAATTGCTTAGACAGTTGGAAGATGTGGGAATGGGTGTATGGAATGCTTGCTACTTATGGATTACGCCCAAGAGAACTGTTTGTAAATCCTGAAATTGATTGGTGGTTGAATCCTGAAAATAAAGATAATACATGGAAGGTTCACCCAGATACTAAGACTGGTTATAGAGAAGCTTTACCGCTACATCCTGAATGGGTTTACTTGTTTGATTTAAAAAACGTAGAGTATTTAGAACTTTTGAAAGCTCAAACTGATGACAGAACTAGTTTTACAGATATCAACAATATTCGGGTTAATTGTTCATCGTGGTTTAGGCGCGTAAATATTCCATTTACACCCTATGACTTACGCCATGCTTGGGCGATTCGAGCGCACATGATGGGCATTCCAATTAAAGCTGCTGCTGACAATTTGGGGCATTCTGTAGAGATTCACACTGAAATTTATCAGAAGTGGTTCAGCTTGGAGAACCGGAGGAAGGTAATTAAGCAGGCAGTGGATAAAAAAGATGACATGGATACGTTGATACAGGAAAATGCACGGCTAAGGGCTGAAGTGGAATATCTCAGGCAAGCTCTGGCACGACATCAAATCAGTGAGGTTTTGTCTACTTAACTCACTGCAAAGTGTGGTTTATTAGCAGAGGTGCATCTCTATCTGTTTAGCTTTTGAAACTGTTAAAATAGTGCCGTTACATTTTTGAGCAATATATTAGACAAAAAAGGCTATTTTTTGGGAGTTTTTGTTAAAAAATAGCCCGTCAAAAAATGCCTACAGTTGCTAAAAACGGCATCCAGAGCGAGTTTTACCCGCCTACAGTTGCGTCTACACCTGTAGAGAGTGTAGACGCACTCAACCCGCAATGCAACCGCACTTGTCACCATCGATCGTGGCATTGGAACCGCCTTTATCACCGTCGATCGTGGCACACAAAGCGCACTTGTCACCGTCTGTTGTTGGGGTATAGGCTAACTGTAGACGGGTTGAAACCGAGTTGAAACCGTACATAAGTTGACTATAAACCGTGCTTTAGTTCCTTGATAAAAGCGTCAATCGCCTTTCCTGCCGTTGATTGCTTGCCCACTTTAAGCTTATTCAAAGTGCGATCGCGGGCTGCTTCATAGTCCGGCTGCGCGAAATTACCTGTTGTCTGTAACCGTTGCCTATCCGTCAAAGTGTCGTTCTCTCGCTTAACGTCAGCCAATTCCTTCACTAGTTTTTCAAGTATCTGCTCTAACTCCTTCTCTTCCTTGCGGGAAATCTTGAGACTAGTTTCTAGGCTCATAACTTGGGACTGTAACTGGTCGATGGTTTCACTGTTCGCTACAGTTGACTCAATGTTGCTTGGCTGCCCGGATGCACCTGTCCTTTCTGGAGCTTCCCTGAGCAGCCAGTTTGTCTTTTCCAGTTTCAGAATGTATTCTTCTTTTATTTTAAGGTTCTCCAGCAAAGCGGCGTTGGTTTGGTTAGCGTCAGCCAATGCTTGCTGTAGTTCTTCCACCATCCCATCTACGAACTCCTCCATGTTTTGTTTCTCTTGGCGGCAGGACTGAAGTCTACTTTCTAGGCTCATAACTTCGCCCTGCAACTGGCTGACCGCTTCGCTATTGGCTACAGTTGAATCTTCATTGCTTTCTTGCCCGGTAGCGCTATTCTCATCTACTACCGGGCTTTCGATTTTCCCCGCAGTTCCTCCAGTTGCGATCGCACTTCGGCTAGACTCTCTTCTATACGCTTGTCTATCAAGGCTTCAATATTGTCTAGACTTGCATGAGCGCTCTTAGAAGGTATTTGATTGGCATCTAGACAATTGTCAACGAACTGAAGAAGAACAGCCGAAGCTGTAGAGCCATTACTTGTTGTCAAAGCTTTGAATGATTCCCACTTATCCGGGTCAATCCGAAAAGTGGCTAGTATCTTATCTGCCATTTTATCTAGACTCTTATCTATACTAACTAGAGTCTATCTTGTATCTATATTATTGTCTATCAATACCTTGACGTTGCTCTAGATATGCATCTATACTGTATCTATCAGGAATCATTCAGGGTTATAGCGATAAGTCGTAGCGTCGCACGCTCTCCTAATTTTCCTACCCACAGCAGATGGATAAATGATCATCTCGGCTAAAGAAGTGCGATCGCAATTCGTTGCGAAATCTGCTTCAATGATTTCAGATACGACAAATGAAGTCAGCGCTTGAATGCGCCCCGGCAAGAGAGTCTTTCACCTCTCCCCCACCGGCACGACTTCCCCCTTACAAGTTCTCACGCCACTAAGGAGGCAATAGTATGTTAGCGTCAGACGCGCCCACTTTGGGCATTTTTCGTCAAGCGTCAAAGTTTTGGCGTTTGCGAGTGAGTAAAGAATTCGACAAGCCCGAATATTACATTGGTCAAACCGTGCTGCACAAGACAAAGGTCAAGCAGGGTGAAATCTTGTACCCAGTAACAGTGCTTGGTCTTTCGTGGACTGGCTTGGACTGGCAGTACAACGTCTCATTGCCAGAAGACCACCCTTGGTTTGAGGTAGACGATAACGAACGGGAATGGGTTGATGACCTGGATCTAGAGCCGATGTAATTAAAATGCCTTGGCAGAGGCGATCGTCATCGAGGCGATCGCCTTTACTATGATCACCTGTGATCACCTATGGATCACCTTGGCGGATCACCTCTCAAACGCTTACTGGCTCTGCATTTCGGTTAAGGTGATCCGTGAGAATGATTCTATTCACGTTTTTTTTTCTGATTCCAATTTTATTTTTTTCGCGTTTTTCGTGTACTTAGTATGATCACCTTACCAACTTTGTTGGAATTTATCGCTGAAATGCTTTCTGTACAAAAGCTGGTATGTGGTTGGTAAGGTGATCCGTCCAAGGTGATCATAAGGTGATCCGTCCAAGGTGATCATAAGGTGATCCATAGTTTTGATACACACCTTTTGTTTGAGCGCTTGATAGCTCCTGGCAAGCATTTGAGTTGTTTTCAAAGGTGATCCACTGAGGGGAGTTTGACACCCTGGAGTCCAGGGTGTCAAATCCTGAAGTTGACACACTAAAATTAGTCAGTCAAATTTTCATAGCTTTTAATGGCTGCTTATTTCCGCCGTGCGGTACTAGTGTCCGTAGACTAAAAAAACAACCCCTGTCTGATCTGGAGTTGTTTAACATTTTCAAAACAATGAGAAATTTATATGTCAAATTCAAACATAGAGCAGTTTGGTAATTTAGTGCAAGATGCACAAGGAGATGACGGCTATATCAATGCTACTAAGTGGTTTAAGCATTTTGGATCTCGACTTGATAACTGGAAGCAGTTGCCAGAAACAAAAGCTAGATTAAAGCATTTGAAAACTACACAGTCAAATGCTGAACCCTGGATTGTTGAGCGCGTAGGTAAAACTTGGGTAACTTGGGTTCACCCAATCATGGCAGTTCACCTAGCCAGCTACCTCGATCCAGCTTTCGCTAACTATGTAGTCAAGACTTTTATCAGGTATACCAAGGCTGACCCAACCCTCGCCGCTGATATTGCCTCACGCCAAAACACAGTAGAAGGGCTGGATATTATCAACGAGGCAGTCCAGAAGCAATACAGCTTCATTTATAAGCGCGATTGGATCTGTTTCACAAATCCAATCGCGCTTGATCACTTCAGAAGACAACCTGAGTATGGAGAGAAGCTTTCCCTGTCAAATTTAGTGTCTCTTTTAAACAAAAAGTTTGGATTACCTTGCGAAAAAGTTGTTTTCGGTATTCCACTCTGTCAAGATACCTTAGACTTGTTGGAAGACTTTTTGAAAGAGAAATACCCCGACATTTATCAAAGCGCGTATACGTTTTTTGAAATGCCTACAAGACTGCCCTCAGGTATATCAGTAAAGCTGCACTCATCTATATCACTAGAGGATGAAATTGCTTTATTTAGCTATTTCATCCGAGAAATTAATGATTGGGTAAGAGAGAAAGGTGGCAGTCATATGTAGCTCTTCGAGGTAGTGCGCGTGGATTGTAAAAGCGGCCCCTAGTCAACGACCGGGGGTCGTTTTTGTACGCGATCGCTCACCGCTCATTGCAATGCTTCCCGACTTCTGACTTCCAACTTCCACCAGCTAGCTAATGAAGTTGTAAGTTGAAGTCGGAAGTTACCGCAACGTGCAGCAGTAAGACCCGCCTCTGCCGATTGCGTACAAAAACGTCGGGCGATAGCCAAGAACTTCATACAAACCTTAAGGTTTAGCCGTTGTTGTGTGGCAATAGCCCGTAAAACATACGTCGCTACGGAGCCTTAACCCCCCGCGTCGTAGAACATCCGCAAAAAATGCACTCCACAGTAGAAAAGTTTTAGTTAAGTGAAACTCAATCATGGGTTAAGGCTCGATAGGGAGAGTTAGCGATCAGTCACTAAAAACAATGCACTTGCTGGGGAATAACGAAGAAAATCGCTTGAAACCTATTAGGTTTCACCACAGAGAATAACGATAAAAACAGCGACAATTTCAAACCACGCTAATATTTCTTCGGCAAGTATACTTGTGACTGGTTTAATTCTTCCTAAAATTGCAGAAAAGCAATGGAGTTACTCTCTTCGACATTAACCCCAAAGAGAGCAAGTCTACTGATCACCATCCAGCCGCGCACTCATGCTGCTAAAAGTCGAGAGTGCAACAGCGAGTTACTGCGTTGCATCCGAACGCAGACTGTACAGCAGTTTTCAGAAGCATTAAACTTTTGCAACGGTAGAGCGTGAGTAGCCCAAATTTTACGACCGCACAAAGTTAACCAAGTTTGCGATCGCAATTCCTCGCTATCCATCAAATGCACTACTCCGTTTTGACTCATCGGCCTTCCCAGTACTTCCATACCAAATACACTCACGTTTTAGCCAAGTGTATAAACTTTGACAGGTATCCTGCAAGTTGTTGCAAAAATTTGCTGGACAACACTATGTTATCCGGCTGCGAATTTTGACTTATGCACTACTGTTGCATCTCTAGTCGAGGGTTAAGGTTCGATTCCTAATTCTGTTGGGTATACAGCTAAAACTTCACACCCCTTAAGCCACAATTTGCAAATCAAATTACCATTTCACTAGAGTTTTGGATGTTTAAATCGCAAGCTTTAAGACAAAAACAAGCCACAGGAAACGCAGACTTGCAGAACCATTGCTATATAAACGTTGTAGACTTTAAGCTACCGTATACCCTGTACGAAGTATGATTTAATCTTATGTGATACCAAGATTTAGTCCAC
>NZ_JABXKN010000019.1:0-34432 GCF_017115065.1 Nostoc sp. JL23 | reverse complement strand
ATTTTGCTTGCGGAAAACACCAAAATGAGAAAGCAAACTGGGGTTTGAATAAGTAAAAGCTCATTTTGCTTGCGGAAAACACTGAAATGAGAAAGCAAACTGGGGTTTGAATAAGTAAAAGCTTATTTTTAGAAAGCATTTCAGTGTTTTGAGAAAGTAAACAGACCTTTTTATAAAGCAATTAGGCATTTTGATAAAGTAATCCGCAAATATACTTGACAATAAAAAATCACGGACAAACAAATAAAGCCGACGTTTAGAGAAATTGATAATTTTTACGTATAACTTCTCAGCCTAATTAAATGTAAAGGATTTATAAAGTATAAAAAGCATGGTAAAAATTTAACTCCTATAAACAGGATTTCTTGAAGTCCGCCAGCGCGGACTTAATTTTTGGAGCCACAGATTTATTTTCTGAGTGGCAAATTTACCATGCTTGGTTTTTATTTCCCAAGCATGGTAAATTATGTCACTCAATTTTCAAATAACACACGATTTACTATATAACTTTCAATTTAGTGATTTATTTATAGAAGAATTAGGTTGGTCTAAACCCTCAAGACAAAAACCTGAAACCTTAAAGATTGATAACCAGACGTATCAGTATCAGAAAATTGCTGAACTCTCAGGTGTTGCAATCTTTGAAGTCACCGCAGCAGATGGAAACATCCCAGAAGCTAAAGTGAGAGTTGCTATTCATCAAGAAGTTACTAAACTTATAAATGAAAATCTCCTAATTTTTATTACTGAAGAAGAATTTAGCTACATCCTCACTACCTTTCCGATTGTGAATGCAACTGTTAAAGAAGCAGCATTGTCAGCTTACCGTAAGTTTGTGCCAATGTTTGGAAACTCAGAATTAGTCTCTCGTTAGTCTCTCGTTCTCATGCAGAGTATGGAAACAAAGAATACTATCAGTATGACTAAGAGGTTGTTTGAAAAGTAATTTGCTGTATCTTTGCACTTATTGATTCCCTTAACCCCTTTATGGTGTACACACAAATCGAATTACCCCCCTCAATCCCCCCTTGCAAAGGGGGGAAATCTAGTTCCCTCCCCTTTACAAGGGGAGGGTTAGGGTGGGGTAAAACGTTTTGCTACCATGAAAAGGATTTTTCAAACATCCTCTAATATCTGTAACGAGGAATACAAACTAAATTGTTACATTAAAGTTTGAAGTATATTTATTGCCTCAAGCTAGGGAAAGACAAAACATATTATTTGTAAATCTCCAAAATTCTTAATACTAAATTTATAATTTTGAATTATTTTTGGTAAGAATTAAAAATTGTAGTTTCTTAATAATTTATTTTAAATTTCCTAAAAAGGTTGACTCCGATTATGTTTCGTTAAAATTGAATTGCTGCTATAAATACATTTTTGTATTTAAATAAGGTCTAATAAATTACCATATAAATCCGGCAGCATTTACCTAGTCGTAATTTTAAAACCGTGCAAATTCATCCTCACTCGGAATTTAACCATAGCCGCGATCGCCGCGAGCAGGGTTTGCAAAAATTGCTTGATCGCCTTGTCAGGTCAATAGAGCAAAATGAGTTAGTCCGGCAAACAACAAATCAACTCAGAGAATCGCTTCAGGTTGATCGGGTGGTGTTGTATTATTTTTACAGTCAGTGGGAAGGACAAGTGACTTTTGAATCTTTGAGTTCTAAAGAATTTTCAATACTTGGTTCCACTGGCCCAGATGATTGTTTTAACAACGAGTATGCTGGTTTATACTTAGCAGGACGGGTAAAGGCGATCGCTGATATTGAATTAGAACCAATCCAGCCTTGTCACCGAGATTTTCTCCGCAATTTGCAAGTTCGCGCTAACTTGGTTGTACCAATTGTCATCCCTAGAGGATTATGGGGATTGCTAGTAGCACATTACTGTCAAGGGCCTCATGATTGGTCGCCATCAGATATAGAAATGATGCAAACAGGGGCGCAAACTTTAGCAACAGATCGTAATATTTTGGAGAGCTAAAATAATTCGTCATTTGTCATTCGTCATTCGTAGTTAAAAGGGCGGTTAGAAACCGCGTCTACACAAGGCTTTACCCACCTCCGTGGGTTTCAAACCCTCAATTTTTTCTAGATAAGGAGAAAGAATTATGAAATTTGGTTACACGGTCATCTGGGTAGACGATGTAGTTAAAACGGTTGAGTTTTACGAAAAAGCTTTTGGTCTGGTTCGTCGCACTCTCCAGGATAAAGGACAATCTATCTGGGCGGAAATCGAAACTGGCAGCACTACATTAGCTTTCTCTTCAAGTAGCGAAGCACAGAAATTATTTCCTGGTGGCTTTCATGCCAACGATTCCACACAACCACCGACATTAATTCAGATATCATTTATTACCCCCGATGTTGGCAGCGCTTACATGAGAGCGATCGGTGCTGGTGCTAAAACACTAGATGCCCCTAAATCTCAACCTGGGGGACAAATGATTGCTCGTGTTCGCGATCCCAATGGTGTGCTGGTGTCGTTGGTGAGTGGCTAGCACTGCTTCTGTGCGAGACGCTACGCTTAATTTGTAATTACCATTGCGTAAGGGTTTTAGTAATTCGGGCTTCAAACAAGCAAAGCTATAATTACCATAGCCTCTAGCCATGTTCCATACTTCTATGACTCACCTTCTGACACTGGAACTGAACGATCAGATTTTCGCCGCGATTCAGCGACAGGCTGAGGCAATTGGCGTTCCTCCTGAACGGCTAGCTGCAACGTTGCTAGAGCAACAGTTTGGCCAAGTTTTTAAATTGTTGCTGTCTGAAGCAGAAAAGGAGACAGCACGAGCCAGATTTGAACGCCATTTTGGGGCACTTAATCTCGAACACACCACTGATCTGAACAATGAAAGCATTGATGCAGATTTGGTGAGAGAGTATGCCAGTAACCACGAGGAGGGTTAATGCTCCTCGATACCTCTGGATTGCTTTGTTTGCACTATCAGACTGAGCCTTTGCATACTGAAGCTAGTGCTGCCTATAAAAGAGCAACAATCCGATTAACTCACAGCTATATTATTGCTGAGTACGTCGCGTTAGGTACTGCAAGGCGTTTTCCGCGTTCATCCGTCCTTGCTTTTGTGGTTGACTTGCTGGATAACCCAGACATAGAAACGGTTTGGGTAGATGAGTCATTGCACAGGACAGCAGTCGATCTTTTAATGGGGCGCGAGGATAAAACTTACTCTCTGTGTGATGCGTTGAGTTTTGTACTAATGCCGCGGGATTACAGAGGCATTGTCTACCGATCGGCATTTCGAGCAAGAAGGGTTTATCCGCTTACTGCGACCAGCAGGCTAACATGACAATGAAAGATTTTATGGATTCCAATGCTTTGCTGTGTGCAGCGATCGCAAATTACATTACCACCAGTCCTCAACAACGAATTACTTTTGCCCAATTCATGGATTTGGCACTATACCACCCTGAATACGGCTACTATTCCAGCGATGCCCTCAAAATTGGCTTTAAAGGTGGTGATTTTTTCACCTCTCCTAACCTCTGTGCTGACTTTGGTGAGTTACTAGCAGAACAATTTTTGCAAATGTGGGAGATTTTAGGAAAACCTGTACCCTTTTCTCTGGTAGAAATGGGAGCAGGTCAAGGATTGCTAGCTTTGCATATCCTTAAATATCATCAACAGCACTACCCAGATTTTTTGACAGCGCTAGAGTACATCATTGTTGAAAAGTCCCCAACTTTAAGACAAGAACAGCAGCAACGCTTAGAAGATTTCCCTGTGCGTTGGTGTAATTTAGAGGAGATACCACCAAATGCGATCGCAGGCTGCTTTTTCTCTAACGAGTTAGTAGATGCCTTCCCCGTACATCAATTCATCCTAGAAACGGGAGAACTCCGAGAAATTTATGTAACCACAGATAAGAATGAGAAAGAAACCAATGCCCCATGCCCCATGCCCCATGCCCCATGCCCATCATTTATAGAAGTCACAGGAGAACCTTCAACGCCCCAACTGGCTGAATATTTAGACTTAGTGGAAATGAACTTTACCCAAAGTGCATATCCAGATGGCTACCGTAGTGAAATTAATTTAGCTGCTCTAGACTGGTTGAGTATAGTAGCAGACCGCTTGCAGCGCGGCTATGTGTTAACAATTGATTATGGCTACCCCGCCAGCCGTTACTATAATCCCAGGCGATCGCAGGGAACACTACAGTGTTATTATCATCATCGTTACCATGACAACCCTTATATTAATATTGGGCGACAAGATATCACTGCCCATGTTGACTTTACAGCTTTGGAACGCTGGGGCGAACGGTGCAATTTAAAGAATATTGGTTTTATCCAGCAGGGATTATTTTTGATGGCGTTGGGGTTAGGCGATCGGATTGCAGCCCTTTCCGAGCAAAAGCAACCTCTCTCACAGTTACTACAGCATCGGGATGCACTACACCAACTTATAGATCCCACAGGACTCGGCGGCTTTGGAGTCTTAATTCAGAGCAAAGGTCTGGACAATACAGAAATTTCTCAACCATTAAAAGGATTGATTCTGCCAGAGTAAGCGTAAAGAAAGAAAAGTTAAAACTCTATTTAAGAATGCAGTATCAGCCTTATTTAGACTAGCATAACAGTGATTACTGTAAATTTAAACACACTACCAAAGTAATAATTATGTCCACTCACGACCTGTTAATGCTAGTAACACTACTTACCCCTGGTATTTTACTTTCAGTGATAATTATGTTGACTTTTGCTGCCGGTGGTTGATTGCCAGAGTTAGGGAGTAAGAAAACTGGGATTTGGGATTGTATCTTAAATTTCAAATAACTACTTCCCCACTAAATTTAAATCAAACAATGCGATGTTCATAATGGGCTATGAAGCTCAATGACTTGCTCTAAGCGTTGGCGCAGCCTCTCTAAGAGTTGCTATGCGATCGCTATCGGTGACGCTGTATTAAAGGAACGTAAAAAATGAAGGTGGCATTTCTGGGAACTGGACTGATGGGACTACCAATGGCTCAAAGGTTATTAGCCGCAGATATACAGCTAGTTGCCTACAATCGTACCCCAGAAAAATTAGCACCACTACAAGCAGCTGGGGCTGAAATTGCTACACATCCCCGCCACGCCATTCGTGCTGCTGAGTGCGTAATTCTCATGTTGACTAATGCCCCAGCTATTTATAATGTGTTGCTTTCAGATACTGCTTGGCAAACTCTGGAAGGGCGCACAATCATTCAAATGGGAACAATTACGCCCACAGAAAGCCAGGAAATTAGAGATGCAGTTATTGGGGGTGGTGGTGAGTATTTAGAAGCCCCCGTATTAGGGAGTATCCCAGAAGCAAAAGCTGGTAAGTTGAGTGTTATGGTAGGGGCCGAGCCAGAACAATATCAACGGCACTTAAAGTTACTCCAAAATTTTGGCACAGAACCTTTACTTATCGGGCCAGTGGGATCTGCGGCGGCGCTTAAATTGGCACTAAATCAACTAATAGCTTCTCTAACAACTAGCTTTGCTCTGAGTCTAGCTTTTGTCCAGCGTCAAGGTGTCGATGTGGATGTGTTTATGCAAATCTTGCGCGACAGTGCCCTCTACGCACCTACCTTTGACAAAAAGCTACAACGGATGTTAGATGGCAATTATGCCGATCCGAATTTCCCCACAAAACACTTGCTCAAAGATACGGAATTATTTATCTCAGAAGCGAAATCTCGAAGTTTGGATCTCAGCAGTATTAAAGGTGTGCGGCAAATCTTGCAAACAGCCGTGAAAATGTCATTTGCCGATGATGATTACTCATCACTATTTTCTGTAATTAAAGAATGGGGAGAGTGATGGAGGAATAAAGAGTTTAAGCTCATCTCACATCTGAAGGTAGTGGGGAGTTAGGCGCTAAGGGCAGGTTTCCTCTCCTATCTAGAAGCAAGCTACACCCAGCGTCTTCCTTGGAAAGAAGGAACTGTTGTTAGTTTCGCCGACTTATCCGCGTAGTATCTCTAACAGCAGTTTCTTCTCACGTCAAATGGCGTTTGACGAGCAAAGCCCAACATGACCAAGGTATATGTTGGGCTTTGCTAATATTCAAGACAGTAAGCGCAATTTTTCTTAACCTAAGCCTATTGACTTATACGCTTCTCGAAAAAGATAAATTAAAACTTTTTAAAATTAAAATATAGTCAAATTCCGAATATACTTTGAAAATCAGGACTTTTACCTTAGTCTTTACACTTAAAAAGTAATAAAGAAGGTATTAAATGAGGCTTTTTACAATTGGTGACAGTGTTTCTCAAGGCTTTATGTCTTTGGCAGCAGCCCGGACAGACCTTTGTTTTTCAACTTTGATTGCTAGGTCAATGGGGCAAGCAGTTGGTACTCAATATCTCTATCCTGAATGGTTAATGGGCGGACTACCAGCCAATATTGAGAAGATTCTCCGGCGTTTGGAGAAAAAATATGGCTCAGATATCAACGCCCTAGATTGGCTGACCATATTGCCAACTTTTGAAGCTGTACTTGATGAAACTGAAGATTTCTTTGAACGGGGAGCCGGTAGTGCTGAACACCCTTATCCAGGAGGAATTGAATTCTTCCACAATGTAGCAATTCAGGGCTTTGATATTGCTGATTCTTGGATGATAACACCCAATATTTGCAAGTATCAAATTAAACTTAGTAACGACAAAGGAGATGGCAAGCCTGGGTTTTTGGCTCTGCCCAATGCTGCCTTCTATCGAACTGCACTTAAAGTTCTCAACCCGTCTTTAAATCCTCTTTTTAACGACTATAGCCAACTTGATTGGTTGAATCATCATGCAACCGCTTCAGGGGGAGTTGAGAATTTAATTCTCTGGTTAGGAGCAAACAATGCCCTTGGAACTGTGATCAGTTTACAAATTAATCAAACTCCCAATGACCCAAATCAGACTCTTAATAACCCAGGTCAAAATCCCCAATCATTTCGTGAGGTAAGAGAAAAATGGAACCTGTGGCATCCCAATGATTTCGAGGCTGAATATCGAGAATTGCTCAATCGGGTTGATGCAATCATGCAAAATAACACCAACCCTAATTGGAATGTCTTCATTGGCACAGTACCGCTTGTAACTATTGCGCCATTAGCAAAAGGCGTAGGTTCAATTACTGAAATTGATGTGCCAGGAGAGGATAAACCTTCTGCTTACTACAAATACTACACTTATTTCCCCTTTGAAGAGGATACGGTTAGAGAAACCGGAACCTTATACTTAACGCTACAAGATGCCCTCTACATTGATGACTGTATTCGCACATACAATAAAGTAATCAAAGAACTGGTCAAGAGTAAGAACAGTCAGTATCCGCAACCGCGTTATCATATTGTCGATCTTGCCAATGCTTTACAACAAATTGCCTTCAAGCGTAATGCTGGACAAGTGCAGTATGAATTCCCAGAAGAATTCAAGTTTGTCTATCCCCAGGTCAATACAAAATACTACCATGCAGACACAACTGGACGACTACGACAAGGTGGACTATTTAGTTTAGATGGGATTCATCCATCTGCAATTGGTCAAGGGTTGATTGCTTATGAATTCCTCAAAAAGATGAAAGATGTTGGAGTTGTTAATAACACCCAACTAGATTGGAAGTCGATCTTTTCCAGCGATCAACTTTATTCCCAACCTATTACTTTGATGCATGAGTTTTACGATAATAAAGAATTTGCTGAAACCATCATCAAGTTATTTGGCAGCAATCCACTTGCCAGAAACCCAGTTAAGAATTGAAGACTTAATCCTAGATTGTCTCTGGTTATAGCTTCGTCCTTATTTGAGTAAGAAAATTTAAAGTCTTAACTCGACTTTATCCATTTTTTTGGCAACGCGATACTCCTGCGGAGTCGTTGCACGAACGCTTAAGCTGAAACCTTTGTAGGGCAGTAGTTTTACTTTTTTAACTTCATCTATAATCTGTGACGTGGAAAAAGTATTTGCCAAAAAGCTAGGGTTTTCGCCGGATAAAGAAAGCGAGTTCTTAATTTTGGATAAAGTCGAGCTTAAAGGATGTTTGAAAAGTATTTTTGTAACATCTAAGCCTCGAAAACCTAACTTTTCCTCACCTCCATTCCCTACAAGAGAATTGAGTTTTAAACCCTCTTGACCTTTCGGCGAGAGGCTGGCAAAGAGATTTTAAGATATATACTTTACAACTTTTCAAACAACCTCTTGCTGAGGATAAAGATTAGTAATACTGCTCACTATCGGCGATCTTGAGATGCTCAGTGAGTAGCCACACTGTGGTCTATTGACTTGAAAATTGCTCTAATAAGACGATCACTGACCATTAATGGTAGTTGAGCGGGGAAATGGTAGAGATTCAGGCACAGACGAAGGTTGAGGTTCAGGTTGAGGATTGAGAAAATCTTGCCAAGCCTTAATTTGCTCTTGCGCTGCACTGTAAGCAGCACTACCGCGTGGAACCGATTTGGCAATGTCAATGCCTCTAGCAATATCAGACTGACCTTGAGTGCGTGCTATTTCTAACAATTGCTGACTCCATTGGTCAATAGCCTGATTTGCATCCATACGTAAGATGCTATTGTTTGAAACTCGATCCGCCAGTCGTATTGCCTCAACTAAGGCTTCTGGAGTGCCAGCAGCCCCGACTTCCTGGGCTTTTTTCCAATTTTCTCTAGTGCGGATTTGCCCTTCCCAGTCATTGATCGCAGCTTGTGCTTCTTGTGAAAGCGCCCTTCCCGATGAGGCAATTTGTTGAGCTGTGCTAATGGCGGCGGTGAGATTTCCACTCTGGGCCAGTTCTTGTGCTTGATCTAAGTAAGGTTGGTCTTGAATTCGCTCAATCTTTCCTACCCAAGTACGAATTTTTTTCCGTGCTTCTGGATACAATGCACGACCTCTACGAATTTCGCTGGCCTGGGCGATCGCAGCTTGCAAGGAGTTAATATCCTCGAATATTGCTATCTGTTCGGCGCGGTCTAAGTAAGGTTGGTCTTCAATTGTCTCCACTTGGGCATTCCAGCGACCGATCTCTTGCCTAGCTTCTGTGCCTCTAGGATTGCTAGCAGGAATCAGCTGTACTTGGGCGATCGCTGCTGTTAAATTAGGGACTGTTCCCTGGCTAGCCAATATTCTTGCTTTTTCGAGATGGGCAACATCTTCAATTTCCAACTGCCAACGAGCAATTAGTTGCTGTGCTTCGTTATACACTGGTCTGGAAGGATCGATTTGTTGTGCTTGAGCGATCGCTGCCTCTAAACCAGAAACATTACCGATCCAAGCACTCCTTTTGGCGTCAGCTATGGCAATAAAGTCATCAGTTTGGCCTTGTAATTTGGTACTTTCCGGTATTTGCCTAGCAATATTCAGCGCTTCATCCGCATCCTGCTTATCTAGTTTCGCCTGTGCCAATTCCAGCATTTTGCGTCCAAATGCCGGGATCGCTTCCTGAGCTTTTTGGTAAAGGTAACTTTCCTGACCAATGGACTCGGCTAACTTGATCGCTTCTAATAAATTATCGACTACTTTGCTGTTTGCTAAACTTTCGGCTTTTCCTAACTTATCGCCATCTTCTCGTGCTGTGGCAATGAGACGATTCAATTGGTCGTATTTAGTACCCGCCCAATATTGATTGTCTACGCGCAGCATTTTAGCGGATAACATGAACGCCGATTGCCAGCGCCGTTCTTTTACTTCAGCGATCGCACCATTGTATGTGGCTTCAGCTTTCGACCAAATCGACTGCCATTTGCCAATTTGCTCATCTACTAATTTATAAGCTGTTACATCTTCGGGTATTTTCTGAGCAGTAGCGATCGCTTCCTCTAAATTTCCGGTTTGGAAACTTTGATCGGCTAGCTTCAAAATATCCCGCGACCATTCTTCGATGAAACGATCGATTTCTCCATGCAACGGGTGATTTTGTGGTAGTTGCTTCACCAGAGCGATCGCTTGCAATAGGTCGTTCACTGTTTGCTTAGAAGCCGCTAACTGAGCGCAATGTAGCCGCACAGAAGCACTAGCTAGCGGCCAGAAAATCGATGGGCAATTAGGAGCAGTTGGCAACTTTAGCAGCATTGCCATTGCCAAGAATCCTACACTGCCGGGAATCAACATTAGTAGTACTAGCCAGAATGTCCAGCTTTTCATCCAGCGTGGCCATTTCCCAGAAGTACTACTGAGTTGGGCAGTTTCTTGTGAATGACTATTTATAGATGATCCTTTCGTATGGTTTTTTTTTCGTCGCTTCACTGACTTGGAGTTAGAACCAGTAGCTGGGACATCAAATGGCTGAGTTTCACCGAATTGTTCTGTTCGGGATAATCTTTTGTTTTGATCTGGCTCTCTTCCACTGGCTGAAGACCAACTGTCTGGAATATCCCGCTCTGTCATCTCTCACACCAAAATAATTGAATAGCGCTCTGTTTTAGGTTGATAATTCCATTGTTGACATAGTAACTTTCTCATCATTAAAAAGCTACTTTTTTGATTATCTCTCTCCCCAGAGTACCATTATCAATCTCAAAAATCAGTGCTATTTTATACTGTATCCTCAAACAGCAGATTCGGCTTGCAAATCGGAAATTAGTTGAGCTAACTGATCGCTACTTGCCTGGTAGACGTTGCCGCAAAAGTCGCAAGTTGCTTCAGCACCATCATCTTTAAGAATCATATCTTGCAGTTCAGCTTCTCCCAAAATCTTCAGTGCCCCCAAAACGCGATCAAAAGAGCAACCACAGTGGAAGCGCAACATTTGGCGTTCGGAAAAGATTTCCAACCCCATATCTCCCAATAAGTCACCAAAGATTTCAGGTAAGGTCTTCCCAGCTTGTAATAACGGCGTAAATCCTGCTAGACCAGCAACCCGTGATTCCAACGTTTCTACTAGGGCTTCGTCTCTGGCAGCTTTGGGCAATATTTGTATCAGTAATCCACCCGCAGCAGTTACTCCGGTTGCTCCCACGAACACACCTAAAACTAAAGCCGAAGGTGTTTGTTCGGAATTCACGAGATAATGAGCGACATCATCACCAATTTCGCCAGAAACTAGTTCTACCGTACTAGAGTAAGGATAACCATAACCGATATCCCGCACAACGTAGAGGTAGCCGCCACCCACAGCACCACCAACATCTAATTTACCTTTGGCGTTGGGAGGCAATTCTACAGATGGATTCCCGACATATCCGCGTACCGTACCATCTAAGCCTGCATCTACTAATATGCCACCCAAAGGCCCATCGCCCTTAACGCGGACATTCACCCTCGATCCAGTTCGCTTCATACTAGAAGCCATTAACAAACCCGCCGTCATAGTCCGACCCAGTGCTGCCGTTGCCACATAAGAAAGCTTGTGACGTTGCCGTGCTTCTTCTGTTAAACGTGTGGCGATCGCACCTACGGCACGAATTCCACCTTCGGCTGCTGTTGCACGAATTAACTGATCCGCCATGAATAACCTTACATTTCTTAACAAGTTCACTTTTTCTATTCTAAGTTCTCTGCTGCGAGAAAAGTCACGTAGTGGGGTGTTACGCAAATAAATGGTTGTCCTTGGTCATTGGTCATTGGTCATTAGTTATTTGCAAAGGACAAAGGACTAATGACTAATGACAAAAACTATTTGCAATATTAGAAATAGCGATGTCTTAATCTTTAGGTAATCCGAGAAAAATGCTGGGTAATTTTCAACAAAGCCAACTGCGGATCGAAATCGAAGCATCAACAGATGCAATTCGTGATAGTCTGCTGCATCCCGTGCAACTAAAAAAATGGCTTTTAGGGCAACGTTTTGCGCCAGGAATGCCAGAAGAACTGCTTCCCGGATTCCAGTTTACAACCTGGACTGGGCCAGTCGCGATTCATCATCAAGTAAAAGTTGTCAAATCCAACTGCCTCCGCTTAGTACTCAGCGGAGGCATTGACGGGTTCCACGAATGGTACTGGGGAGAAGGTTGGGTACAGTCCCGCTTGGAAGGAATTTCAATTTTGCCCTTGAATTTGGGTCAAACACTCAGCTTGTTGAGCTTGCGTCAGTTTTTAGCAACTCAAGAACGTTGAATCGACTGAACGTAGAAACGGGATTCTCCTTGTCTCTATGGCTATCCCTTTCAAGGTGACTCGAAAAATCTCTTTTTCTCTCTGCGCCACGGACACTTTGCTCAAGTAGGGAAACCCACTCACGCAAGTGTCCTCCTCTGTGCGTCTGCGGTTTAAAAGTAATTTATCTAACCACTCCAGACGCAGAAAACACAGAATTCTATGGGTTAAAATTCTTAAACCCTAATGCACAATGTTGACCACTTTCTAGACTTATGGGAATTTAGTCTTGGGCTGGTTATAGCCATTGGTTCCCCTTGCAAATCTTTACCTTGGTTTTACGACCAACACTGAACAATTAGCCTCTTCTACAACTTGACTGCTAACAGAACCCTGAACAATTCGTTTCATCCCCATCAACCCCCGACTGCCAATTATAATCAAGTCAGTTTTATAAATATTGGCAAGACGAATAATCTCTTCAGCGGGATCGCCAGTTACTAACTCTAACTCACTTCTAACTGATAACTTTTCCTGATATAATTGCAGTTGCTTTTCAATATGAAAATAAGAAAACGTTGGGGACTCTGGCTGAGGGCGATCAGCAGGTAGTTCCATTTCTGACTCTGGTGTGAGAAACACATGACAGAGAATAACCTTGGCGTCTTTTGAAAACACCAAATTATCTAAAGCTTGAATTACTCGTTCTGAAATATCCGAACCGTCCAGAGCTACCAAAACACTATTTAGCACTGCTCTCGTCTCCTAAAGAGTAGACCCCTTACATACATAAGTATCTAGCAAAATTAGTCGTCAGTGACACGAAACTAATTTTTTATCTGACAACTTAGTTTATAGATTTAAAGCTACGCTATAGGTCAGTGAGCTTTACAACACTTTAATAAGAACGGGTTATAGCAACTTTTCTGGAGAAGCTTTTCATGAGTTTATGGGAGAGGCTTTTCCTCTCCTATAAACTACTGTCTATTGGCAATGCCCGACTTGTGGACGCTTAAAGCGTGACTCAAGCCAGTCCCGATGAAACGAGTTTCACAGCCACGCATGAAAATTTTCTAGGGACTGGGATTTTTACTCAGCACTGGCTTATCAGAAAAAATTAAGCATTCCAAATCACTCTTCTTGCTGAATTCGGCGTCGGACTGAATCAGCATGGGAAGGTAAACCTTCTGCTGTTGCTAGCACATCAATAGCACCAGCCACATTTTGCAGTGCGGTTTGGGAGTATTGAATAATACTAGAGTGTTTAAGGAAAGTTTCAACACCCAATGCTGAGGCATAGCGGGCAGCACCAGAAGTTGGCAAAGTATGATTAGGCCCTGCCAAATAGTCTCCTACAGCTTCTGGTGTTGAGTAACCCAAAAAGATTGCCCCAGCGTGGCGAATCTGTGGTAGGAGTGCCCAAGGGTCTTTGACTTCTAATTCCAGGTGTTCGGGGGCAAATTCATTTGAGAGTTCTGCTGCTGCTTGGAGCGATTCCACGACGATAATTAAGCCGTAGTGAGCGATCGCTTTTTCTGTGTCTATTCGCCGTGGATGATCAACTAGCTGTCTTTCCAAGGCTAATTGTACGTTTTTCGCCAAAGCAGCATCTGTCGTCAGCAAAATCGCTGCCGCCATTGGATCGTGTTCAGCTTGGGCTAGCAAGTCAGCAGCTACATGCATTGGATTTGCGGTTTCATCGGCAATCACCAGCACTTCGCTGGGGCCTGCCAAAGAATCAATACCGACGGTTCCGTAGACAAGTTTTTTCGCTAGGGTGACATAAATGTTACCAGGCCCAGTAATCACATTCACTTTCGGAATCGTTTCTGTACCATAAGCTAAAGCGGCGATCGCTTGTGCGCCCCCAATGCGATAAATTTCTTGCACCCCTGCTTCTTGGGCAGCTACCAAGACTGCTGGGTTAATTGCACCCCCTGGGCCTGGTGGTGTTACCATCACCACGTGGGGTACAGCAGCAACATGAGCCGGAATTGCATTCATCAGCACTGTACTGGGATAGGCGGCACGGCCACCCGGCACATACAACCCGGCTCGGTCTACAGGGGTGTAGCGTTTGCCCAGTACTACTTCATCGTCACCAAAGTGTACCCAGCTTTTCGGTACTCGCTGACGATGAAATGCTTCAATTTGGCGACAAGCTAGCCGAACTGCGCTCAACAACTCTTTTGATACCTGCTGATAGGCTGCATCCAGTTCCGAGCCTGTAACTCGGAGTTCTTCTGCTTTCAGGGTTTGTTTGTCAAATTCGTCCGTGTAATGCAATACAGCTTTGTCGCCTTGGCGCTTCACTGTTTGCAAAATTTCCCGCACCGTTGCTTCTTTGTGAAGCACCTGTTCGTCATGGGTGCGATCGCAGATCCGTTGTAGTTCTGCTCTAACGTCTGCCTGCTGAGTAATAATTCGCAGCATGGAGTAAGGACAATGCCAAAATTATAATATTGCCACCTGAGATTTAGTATTGCTCTTAACCCACTGGGGTGTACAAGCTGACTCTAATTCTCTTCTCTAGCTTAACCTGGATTTTTTTGATACTCTCAAGGCTACCAGCGTATAGTTTGCTTGAAAAGGCTACTTAATTGCTCAATCCGACAAGCCTTGACTGGCCATAGGCAGGAAGCAGGTATGCCATTTCCCGCTACCCTTACAACACCCTTTCCCTCAATTCTTGTGGGGGGTAGGGTCTGAGTATAATTTTTACTTATTTTCCTAACTGTTTAGTAGTTAATTTGTGTACAGGCACGATATCTCGGTTCTATACTTGAGAATCCCTGAAATTTAGCTCTTTACAGTTCCTGCCTCTAAATAATACATTTGGTTTACGGACAAATTATATTTATTGGCAATCACATTGCTTAATCAGTTTGTGATGAGTTAGGGTGACAGTTATTTAGATGTATTTTATTTTAACGCATTTCCTCAATTGACGAAATGCTGAATTGGCGAGTATAGACTATGGAACTAATACTAATATTTCTCTTCATTCATGCCCAATACCTAATCCCATAATTTTTTTAGGAAATTATAACATTGGCAATTTGGATGCTATATTAGTAAGTCTAGTAGTGTGTGTACATAATTAATAACCGTATTTTTGGAATTGACTGTGGCGAATACAAAGTCTGCTCTCAAGCGTGCCGAAATCGCAGAACGTAACCGACTGCGTAATAAAGCTTACAAATCAGCAGTCAAGACGCTGATGAAGAAATACATCAATGCTGTAGCTGCCTATACAGCTAATCCTACCCCAGAATTAAAACAAGAAGCGCAGGCTCGGTTATCCGAAGCTTACGGCAAAATTGATAAGGCGATCAAACGAGGTGTTCTTCACCCTAACAATGGGGCAAGGAAAAAGTCAAGATTAGCTCACAGACTAAAACCTCTCACACAAATAGCTGAGTAGTCATTGGTCATTTGTCCTTAGTCATTAGTCATTGGTAACAAAACAAACGACAAATGACGAAGGACAAACAACAAAGGACAAAAGATGCAACTGATAGACACCCATGTACATCTTAACTTTGATAGTTTCCAGCCGGATTTAGCAACAGTGCGATCGCGGTGGCAAGAAGCTGGTGTAGTGCATTTAGTGCATTCCTGTGTTCACCCAGAGGAGTTTTCCAGTATTCAATCCATAGCCCAAGAGTTTCCCGAAATTAGTTTTGCTGTAGGATTACATCCTTTAGATGCTGATAAATGGAATAGCGAGACAACTGAGAAAATCAAAACTTTAGCGAGTTCTGACTCAAATGTGGTAGCAATTGGGGAAATGGGGCTGGATTTTTACAAAGCTGATAACCATGAACAACAGTATATGGTTTTCGAGTCCCAGTTGGCGATCGCATCTGAACTCAATTTACCAGTAATTATCCACTGCCGCGATGCTGCTGTAGCAACCAGAGAAGTGTTGCAAAAATGGCGGGAACTTAAGGGAGAAAGAGTGCGGGGTGTGATGCATTGCTGGGGAGGAACGCCAGAAGAAACCCAATGGTTTCTCGATTTAGGCTTCTATATCAGCTTTAGCGGTACGGTAACGTTCAAAAATGCCAAAGCAATCCAATCCTCAGCTGCAATGGTAAGTAGCGATCGCCTCCTGATTGAAACAGACTGCCCATTTCTCGCTCCAGTTCCGAAAAGAGGCGAGAGGCGCAACGAGCCTGCCTACGTACTTTATGTAGCCGAGCAAGTAGCTAAACTGCGTCATGAAACGGTAGAAGCGATCGCCCATCAAACCACCCAAAATGCCTGTGAATTATTCGGGTTGTCAATATCAAATGTGTTCTAGGATCTTTTGTTAAGTTGTGTAAAAAAAATAAACCTGTAGGGGGACAAAAATATGCTAATATTATTCCCTCAAAAACATTTTGCTTGCGTCATAATGATAAAAGAAGGAGCATATAAGTTCTCATCTTAATCTTCCATGCTGTTATGGCTTGGCCATCCTCAATATCTCTACAAGCGGATGCTCTTCACACATGACTAACTGTGCCAACCTAAATTGAGCTAGACTTTTGCACAACATCGGTTTACTTTGTATTGAACCTATTCAAAATCGTTAAACAAAAATTGCCTTGTGAGTACAATCAAGCAAAATGAAGTGATTCTGATTCAAAATCGACAAGGTGCGGATCATTCCCTCAGTCTTAGGATATCTAAAATATCACTGAGAGTATAAACAGCGGGGTGGATTTAAAACACACTGTGTGGAGCTGCGTCAACAAATTAACGCGCTTTTTGGAGGGGAAGTGAAGAAAGTAAATCAAATTCAGGAATATTTTAACTGGATATTCTATTTGAAATGGGCATTGGGGAGCCAGGGCGTTGGGTGGTTCTGCCGATTTTTCTCCCTGCTTTTAAGCAAGCTAGGCGTAGTTTCTCCTGTCGGAGATGCGATTGGCTTTATTGGGCATGAGATGCAAAGAGAAAAGACTTTCAGGAACTCTTACCATGCTTTCATAGTACCCATTACCCATTACTTAGTCCCTTATTAGGGGCAATTGCTTCCTTGTGAAAATTGCTCATTCCAGCCAGATTTAATCGCTGCTTTTGCCCAAAGAGGTAAATCACAAGTGTCTAAGAAAAAATTCCCAGACAGCCAAGGGCACTGGCTAGCAGTGGGAAGCGTCAAACAGCAGTGTCCAAGGGAAAATTTTACCAGGTTGACAAAGGAAGAGGCATGACTAAAGAAACATATATGGAACCCGCCTTTCTGTTGCCCGACTTGATTGAAATCCAGCGATCAAGCTTTCGCTGGTTTTTGGAAGAAGGGCTGATAGAAGAACTTAACTCCTTTAGTCCTATTACAGATTATACGGGCAAATTAGAATTGCACTTTTTGGGTCATAACTACAAACTCAAGGAGCCAAAGTATAGCGTCGAAGAAGCCAAGCGGCGGGATAGTACTTATGCCGTCCAAATGTATGTTCCCACACGGTTGATTAATAAGGAAACCGGGGAAATCAAAGAGCAAGAGGTATTCATTGGTGATTTGCCTTTGATGACCGATCGCGGCACGTTTATTATTAACGGAGCCGAACGGGTAATTGTCAACCAGATAGTGCGATCGCCAGGCGTTTATTACAAATCAGAAATCGACAAAAACGGGCGACGTACTTATTCAGCTAGCTTAATTCCCAACCGGGGAGCATGGCTGAAATTTGAAACAGACCGTAACGATTTAGTGTGGGTACGTATCGACAAAACCCGTAAACTCTCAGCGCAGGTACTACTAAAAGCTTTAGGGTTATCAGACAACGAAATCTTTGATGCCTTACGCCACCCCGAATATTTCCAAAAAACCATCGAAAAAGAAGGGCAATTTTCTGAAGAAGAAGCCCTGATGGAGTTATATCGGAAACTGCGTCCTGGTGAACCACCTACGGTCTTAGGTGGACAACAACTGCTAGACTCTCGTTTCTTTGACGCGAAACGTTATGACCTTGGTCGCGTTGGACGGTACAAACTCAACAAGAAATTGCGCCTTTCAGTCCCAGACACCATGCGGGTGTTAACTGCTGGCGATATTTTGGCAGCCGTAGATTACCTGATCAATCTAGAATATGACATCGGTAACATAGATGACATTGACCACTTAGGCAACCGTCGAGTGAGAAGCGTCGGTGAATTGCTGCAAAACCAAGTAAGAGTAGGCTTAAACCGCCTAGAGAGAATCATTCGGGAACGGATGACCGTATCCGATGCTGAAGTGCTAACCCCTGCCTCCTTGGTGAACCCCAAACCATTGGTAGCAGCAATTAAAGAATTCTTTGGTTCCAGCCAGTTAAGTCAGTTCATGGATCAAACCAATCCTCTTGCAGAACTGACCCACAAACGCCGTCTAAGCGCCCTTGGCCCTGGTGGTTTAACCCGCGAACGCGCTGGGTTTGCCGTGCGGGATATTCACCCTAGCCACTATGGACGTATTTGCCCCATTGAGACACCAGAAGGTCCCAACGCCGGATTGATTGGCTCCTTAGCAACCCATGCACGGGTTAACCTGTACGGCTTCCTCGAAACACCATTTAGACCTGTAGAAAATGGGCGAGTCAGATTTGATCTGCCTCCAGCCTACATGACAGCCGATGAAGAAGACGATCTGCGGGTTGCCCCGGGAGATATTCCTGTAGATGAAACCGGACACATTATTGGGCCACTAGTGCCAGTCCGTTATCGTCAAGAATTTTCCACCACAACACCAGAACAGGTGGACTACGTAGCAGTATCTCCCGTACAGATTGTGTCGGTAGCAACCAGCATGATTCCCTTCTTGGAGCATGATGACGCTAACCGAGCGCTGATGGGGTCGAACATGCAACGGCAAGCAGTACCTTTGCTTAAGCCAGAGCGTCCTCTAGTGGGGACTGGTTTAGAAGCGCAAGGAGCAAGAGACTCCGGGATGGTGGTTGTATCGCGTACCGATGGCGATGTTACTTATGTGGATGCTACAGAAATTCGCGTCCGTCCTAAACCTAACACCTCCGAAATTAGATACACCCTTTCCAAGTATCAACGCTCAAACCAAGACACCTGTTTAAATCAGAAACCTCTCGTCCGCATTGGTGAACGGGTTGTTGCTGGTCAGGTATTGGCTGACGGCTCCTCCACCGAAGGCGGTGAATTGGCGCTAGGACAAAATATCGTCGTTGCCTATATGCCTTGGGAAGGCTACAACTACGAAGATGCAATTTTAATCTCTGAAAGACTGGTGCAGGATGATGTCTACACCTCAATTCACATTGAAAAATATGAAATTGAAGCTAGACAAACAAAACTGGGACCAGAAGAAATTACCAGAGAAATTCCCAACGTTGGGGAAGATGCCTTGCGTCAGTTGGATGAACAAGGAATCATTCGCATTGGGGCATGGGTAGAAGCGGGAGATATTTTGGTGGGTAAGGTAACACCCAAAGGTGAATCTGACCAACCACCAGAAGAAAAACTATTACGGGCGATTTTCGGTGAAAAAGCGCGGGATGTGCGCGACAATTCCCTGCGAGTCCCCAACGGTGAAAAAGGTCGCGTAGTTGATGTACGCTTGTTTACTCGTGAACAAGGCGATGAACTACCACCAGGAGCCAATATGGTAGTCCGGGTGTACGTTGCCCAAAAACGCAAAATCCAAGTTGGCGACAAAATGGCAGGACGCCACGGTAATAAAGGGATTATTTCTCGGATATTACCGGCAGAAGATATGCCTTATTTGCCCGATGGTTCACCAGTGGATATTGTACTTAACCCCTTGGGTGTACCCAGTCGGATGAACGTCGGACAAGTATTTGAGTGCCTCTTGGGTTGGGCTGGTCAAACTTTGGGAGTCCGATTTAAGATTACTCCCTTTGATGAAATGTACGGTGAAGAGTCATCGCGCCGTATTGTGCATGGCAAATTGCAAGAAGCACGTGACGAAACAGGGAAAGACTGGGTATATAACCCAGATAATCCAGGTAAAATCATGGTATATGACGGTCGTACAGGCGAACCCTTTGACCGAGCAATTACCATCGGTGTGGCTTATATGCTGAAGCTGGTGCATTTGGTGGATGATAAGATCCACGCCCGTTCTACAGGCCCATACTCACTGGTGACTCAGCAACCCTTGGGTGGTAAAGCACAACAAGGTGGTCAACGGTTTGGAGAAATGGAAGTGTGGGCATTGGAAGCCTTTGGTGCGGCTTACACCTTACAGGAATTGCTCACAGTTAAATCTGACGATATGCAAGGACGGAATGAAGCGTTAAATGCGATCGTTAAAGGTAAGGCAATTCCTAGACCTGGAACCCCAGAATCCTTTAAGGTGCTAATGCGCGAGTTGCAATCATTAGGGTTGGATATTGCTGTACACAAGGTAGAAACCCAAGCAGACGGCAGTTCCCTAGATGTGGAAGTCGATTTGATGGCAGACCAATCAGCCCGTCGCACACCTCCTCGACCAACTTATGAATCTCTTTCCCGCGAATCGCTGGAAGATGACGAATAAGAATTAGAGAATCGGGCATCGGGCATCGGGAATTGGGAAAAATGCCCAATGCCCAATGCCCCGTTCCCAATGTTGTAAAACTAAATATACTCAAAACTCATAACTCGAAACTCAGCACTTAAGTATGAGACCTGCCCAAACTAATCAGTTTGACTACGTAAAAATCGGCTTGGCTTCCCCCGAACGCATTCGGCAGTGGGGCGAAAGAACATTGCCTAATGGTCAAGTAGTCGGTGAAGTTACCAAGCCAGAAACGATTAATTACCGAACTCTCAAGCCAGAAATGGATGGCTTATTTTGTGAGCGCATCTTTGGCCCAGCGAAAGATTGGGAATGCCATTGTGGCAAGTATAAGAGAGTTCGTCATAGAGGTATTGTTTGTGAGCGCTGTGGGGTAGAAGTCACCGAGTCACGGGTGCGTCGCCACCGTATGGGCTATATTAAACTCGCCGCACCAGTAGCTCACGTTTGGTATCTCAAAGGCATTCCTAGCTATATTTCCATCCTGTTGGATATGCCCTTGCGGGATGTCGAGCAGATTGTCTATTTCAACTCTTATGTTGTCCTGAGTGCAGGTAATGCCGAAACTTTAAGTTACAAACAACTGCTGAGTGAAGACCAGTGGTTGGAAATAGAAGACCAAATTTATAGCGAAGATTCTGTGCTGCAAGGCGTAGAGGTAGGTATTGGTGCTGAAGCGCTGTTGCGTTTGCTTGCCGATATCAATTTGGAACAAGAAGCCGAAAGCCTACGCGAAGAAATTGGCAACGCCAAGGGACAAAAGAGAGCCAAGCTCATTAAGCGACTGCGGGTGATTGACAACTTTATCGCCACTGGTTCCAAACCAGAGTGGATGGTAATGGCAGTTATTCCCGTGATTCCCCCGGACTTGCGGCCAATGGTGCAGCTAGATGGCGGACGGTTTGCCACGAGCGATTTGAATGATTTGTATCGGCGGGTAATTAACCGCAACAATCGTTTGGCACGCTTACAGGAAATTTTGGCACCAGAAATTATTGTGCGGAACGAAAAGCGGATGCTGCAAGAAGCAGTGGATGCTTTGATTGACAATGGTCGTCGGGGACGCACTGTGGTAGGGGCAAATAATCGACCCCTGAAATCTTTGTCCGACATTATTGAGGGTAAGCAAGGACGTTTCCGACAAAACTTGTTAGGTAAACGGGTTGACTACTCTGGACGTTCGGTAATTGTGGTCGGGCCAAAGCTGAAAATTCACCAGTGCGGTTTGCCTAGAGAAATGGCAATTGAGCTATTTCAACCATTTGTGATTAACCGCCTGATTCGTAGCGGTATGGTAAATAACATCAAAGCTGCGAAAAAGCTGATATCCCGCAATGATCCCAGTGTTTGGGATGTGCTGGAAGAGGTGATTGAAGGACACCCTGTAATGCTAAACCGGGCACCAACGTTGCACCGTTTGGGTATTCAGTCTTTTGAACCGATTTTGGTAGAAGGTAGAGCAATTCAACTTCATCCTCTGGTGTGTCCAGCGTTTAACGCCGACTTTGACGGCGACCAAATGGCGGTACACGTCCCTCTGTCGTTAGAAAGTCAGGCTGAGGCGCGGTTGTTGATGTTGGCTTCTAACAATATTTTGTCACCAGCCACAGGTAAACCAATCATCACGCCTAGCCAAGATATGGTGTTGGGAGCCTATTATTTAACAGCAGAAAATCCCGGTGCGACAAAAGGGGCAGGAAATTACTTTTCTTCGCTAGAGGATGTAATTATGGCTTTCCAGCAAGATCAAATTGACTTGCACGCCTATATCTATGTGCGGTTTGACGGCGAAATAGAATCAGACCAACCGGATACAGAACCCGTGAAAGTGACGGAAAACGAGGATGGTACCCGCACATTACTCTATAAGTTCCGTCGAGTCAGACAAGACGCTAAGGGCAATGTACTTTCACAGTATATATACACAACTCCTGGTCGCGTTATTTACAATAATGCCATTCAGGAAGCACTAGCAAGTTAATTCGTAATTTCTAATTCGTGATTCGTAATTAATTCTTTAATTACGAATTACGTAGCTTGCTTCTCGCGTTTGGCGAGTATTACGAATTATTAATTATTGATGACTCAGGACTAATGATTAATGACTAACGAAAAAATGATTTTTCGCAATCGCGTGGTTGACAAAGGTCAACTGAGAAATTTAATTTCTTGGGCTTTTACGAATTATGGTACAGCGCGAACCGCAGTGATGGCGGACAAATTGAAAGATTTGGGATTTCGCTACGCTACCAAAGCAGGGGTTTCCATCAGTGTAGATGACTTGATGATACCACCAACTAAACGATTGCTCTTAGAAGCAGCCGAGGAAGAAATTCGTGCTACTGAAACCCGTTATCAACGGGGAGAAATCACTGAAGTAGAACGCTTCCAAAAGGTAATCGATACTTGGAATGGTACCAGTGAAGCTTTGAAAGATGAAGTAGTCGTTCACTTCAAGAAGACTAATCCCCTGAACTCCGTATATATGATGGCATTCTCCGGGGCACGGGGTAACATCTCTCAAGTCCGGCAGTTGGTGGGGATGCGGGGACTGATGGCAGATCCTCAAGGGGAAATTATCGATTTACCGATCAAAACCAACTTCCGTGAAGGGCTAACTGTGACGGAATACATTATTTCGTCTTACGGTGCCAGAAAAGGATTGGTGGATACTGCCTTACGGACGGCTGACTCTGGTTATCTCACCCGTCGATTGGTAGACGTTTCCCAGGATGTAATTATTCGGGAATTTGACTGTGGGACTACCAGAGGTCTTAGCATTCGACCAATGACAGAAGGTGCTAAAACCTTGATTCCTCTAGCAACTCGCTTGATGGGACGGGTAATTGGCGAAGATGTGGTGGATCCGGTCACAAAAGAATTGATTGCAGCCCGCAATTCGCCAATTCCTGAAGACTTGGCGAAGAAAATTGAAAAGTCTGGGGTGGGAGAAGTTGTGGTGCGATCGCCCCTAACTTGTGAAGCCGCACGTTCTGTCTGTCAACACTGCTACGGCTGGAGTTTGGCACACGCCAAGATGGTGGACTTGGGCGAAGCTGTAGGGATTATTGCTGCCCAAAGTATCGGTGAACCTGGTACTCAGTTAACCATGCGGACATTCCACACTGGTGGGGTGTTTACTGGAGAAGTGGCACAACAAGTTCGTTCCAAAATTGATGGGACTGTCAAACTTCCCCGCAAACTGAAAACCAGAACATATCGTACCCGCCACGGGGAAGATGCCCTCTATGTTGAGGCTAATGGCATCATGCTTTTGGAGCCAACAAAAGTAGGTGATGTGACTCCAGAGAACCAAGAGGTTCATCTTACCCAAGGTTCAACACTATATGTATTTGATGGAAATAAGGTAAAACAAGGTCAGTTGTTGGCAGAGGTTGCCCTTGGTGGACGGACAACTCGGACTAATACAGAAAAAGCAGTTAAAGATGTAGCCTCTGACTTAGCAGGGGAAGTGCAATTTGCCGAAGTTGTTCCAGAACAAAAAACTGACCGTCAAGGCAATACCACAACCACAGCCGCACGCGGTGGTTTGATTTGGATTTTGTCTGGGGAAGTTTACAACTTGCCGCCAGGGGCCGAATTGGTGGTGAAAAATGGTGATGCGATCGCTGCTAATGGAGTTTTAGCAGAAACCAAATTAGCCAGTTTACACGGCGGTGTAGTGCGCTTGCCAGAAGCTACCCCAGGTAAGAGTACCAGAGAAATTGAGATTATCACTGCTTCTGTGGTTTTAGACCAGGCAACGGTGACAGTCCAAAGTTCTCAAGGTCGTAATAACTACTTAGTATCTACTGGCAACAACCAGGTATTTAACCTCCGAGCTACACCAGGCACAAAAGTGCAAAATGGTCAAGTAGTAGCTGAGTTAATTGATGACCGCTATCGCACAACCACTGGTGGATTCCTGAAATTTGCTGGTGTAGAAGTCCAGAAAAAAGGCAAAGCCAAGCTGGGCTATGAAGTCGTACAGGGTGGTACCTTGTTGTGGATTCCTGAAGAAAGCCACGAAGTTAATAAAGATATCTCCTTGCTGTTGGTGGAAGACGGTCAGTTTGTGGAAGCTGGCACCGAAGTCGTGAAAGATATCTTCTGCCAAAACAGTGGTGTGGTAGAAGTGACCCAGAAAAACGACATCCTGCGGGAAGTCGTGGTGAAGCCAGGCGAACTGTTGATGGTGGACGATCCAGAATCAGTCATCGGGCGAGATAACACCTTCATCCAACCAGGTGAGGAATTCCAAGGTAATGTTGCCACGGAATTGCGTTATATCCAGTATGTGGAGACACCAGAAGGCCCCGCCCTGTTGAGCCGTCCAGTGGTTGAGTTTGCTGTACCAGATAACCCAGATGTGCCATCCACTACATCTGTAAGTCAACAAACCGGGCGATCAATTCAGTTGCGGGCTGTGCAACGACTACCTTACAAAGATTCAGAACGCGTCAAATCTGTTGAAGGTGTGGAACTGCTGCGAACCCAGCTAGTGCTGGAAATTGAGCAAGAAGGGGAACAAGATCATAATGCTTCACCCCTAGCAGCAGATATTGAATTAGTAGAGGATACCGAAGACCCAGAAGTTCAACGTTTACAACTGGTAATTTTGGAATCCTTGGTAATTCGTCGAGACATTACCGCCGATGCCACCCAAGGTAGTACCCAGACTACACTTGAGGTACACGATGGGTTAACCATTGCCCCAGGTTCTGTAGTCGCACGTACCCAAATCTTGTGTAAAGAAGGTGGGGAAGTACGGGGTGTCCAAAAAGGAACCGAAAACGTGCGTCGTTGCTTGGTGTTGCGCGACGTTGACAGGCTCACCATTAATACTAGTACTCAGCCCAAGATAAAAGTGGGTGATTTGCTAGTAGAAGGTACAGAAGTTGCTCCTGGAGTTTTTGCCCCAGAATCAGGACAGGTAGTAGATATTAAAAATGCCGCTGCTGCATCTGGTGGGGAATCAGCTCTTAGTAATAAAAACTTCGTTATTACTACTCGTATCGGTCGCCCTTATCGAGTCAGCCCTGGTGCTGTATTGCAGATAGAAGACGGCGATTTAGTACAACGGGGTGATAACTTAGTGTTGCTGGTGTTTGAACGCGCCAAAACCGGAGATATCATTCAAGGTTTGCCCCGGATTGAGGAACTGCTTGAAGCTCGGAAACCTAAAGAAGCCTGTATTTTATGTCGGCGGGCGGGTGAAGTTAAGGTAGTTTACGCTGAGAGTGGTGATGAAGCGATCGCTATTAAGGTCGTAGAATCAAATGGCGTGGTGACAGATTATCCTCTGGGCCCTGGACAAAACTTGATTGTGCCAGATGGCTCAATGGTATTAGCGGGACAACCGTTAACTGATGGCCCATCCAATCCCCACGAAATTTTGGAAATCTTCTTTAGTCTGGGTTCTGAAGACGGAATCTATGCTTGTGCTAGCCTTGCCTTGCAGAAGGTACAGACTTTCTTAGTGAATGAAGTGCAAATGGTGTATCAGTCTCAAGGGATTGATATTTCCGATAAGCACATTGAAGTAATTGTTCGCCAGATGACCAACAAAGTCAGGATTGATGATGGTGGTGACACTACTATGCTTCCTGGCGAATTGGTGGAACTGCGCCAAGTTGAGCAGGTAAACGAAGCTATGGCAATTACAGGCGGTGCAAGGGCACAGTATACTCCAGTATTGTTGGGTATCACCAAAGCATCGTTGAACACCGACAGCTTTATCTCCGCCGCATCATTTCAAGAGACAACACGGGTACTTACCGAAGCAGCTATCGAAGGCAAATCTGACTGGCTGCGCGGATTAAAGGAAAACGTGATTATCGGGCGATTGATTCCGGCTGGTACTGGGTACAATACTTATGAAGAACCCGGTGCAATCGATGACTATACTGCTGAAATTACCAGTAGTGTGTTAGATGAAGTTGATGATCCCCTAGATATGGTCTTAGACGATCGCACAGCTCGCACCTATAATTTAGATTCTCCTACTCTTGGGGAATCTGGCTTTGGCAGCAGACGTGCAGAAAGGTCAATTCTAGATGAAGAAGATGAATTAATTGCTGACGAAGTAGTAGACGACGACGATTTCGAGGAAGAAGAGGAAGACGACGAGGATGACTTCGACGACGAATAGAGACTTGAAATTTCGCGTCTAAAAGGTAAAAGGTAATATCGAGTCTGCTCAATTACCAATAACCAAAGTACCTTACCCATGCTAGCGTGCTCCTTGCCAAAGGGGTACGCTAGCTTCAGTTTTACCCCTAGTGAGCAAGTGTCATCATATTTAATTAAAAAGTGTCATCATATTTAATTAAAATAAGCATCGCAATCAGTAGACTGAAATTTTCTCTTTCAGAGAGTCTAGTCATCTACATCGCTTAAAATCTTGTATTGAGTCCTCTTGAGAAGACTTTAGCTATTAGCTTTAGAATTTATTCCCAACCGCGATAGCAACGAAGTGAGCAATTGAAAAGATGTTGGTAGTGACAAGCTTTAAAAAAGACGGAATTAAGCATTAGCTATTATTTTGGATTTCGTCTAATTTGGCACGCACTGCCTGGATATCCTGCCACATCAACCATTTCGGCGCCCCTCTTTCCTTAGAAGGGTTACGTAGCAAGTAGGAAGGATGAAAAATTGGCATACATAAACGCCCTTCCCACTCCAGCCACTGTCCGCGAATTTTGGTAATCCCCCGCTTATCGCCAGTGATACCTTTGACAGCAGTCGCACCCGTTAATAGAATTATTTTGGGGTCAACTAAGCGAATTTGTTCTAGTAGGTAGGGTAGACAAGCCGCGACTTCTACAGGAGTGGGAACTCTATTATCTGGTGGGCGACATTTATTGATATTGGCAATATATACATCATCCTCGGTAGTCAGATTCACTGATGCCAAAATTTTCTCTAGCAATTGTCCCGATCTGCCTACAAATGGTAAACCCGTTTCATCTTCATTTTGACCTGGCGCTTCTCCCACAACCATAATTGGTGCTTTGAGATTGCCACGTCCAACAACAGCATGAGTGCGAGTGTCTCCCAATGCACAACGGTGGCAGCGATCGCAATGCTGTGTCAACTCCGTTATGTCAGAATAAGTTCCGGGAGCGATCGGAATTTTCGCGTCTGTAGGAATCAGTTCTCGTTGGTTAAAGCTTGAGTCGTCGAAGAGGCTGAGTTGGGTTTCGCTGCTCATGAAAATCAGGATTTTGGCATCAGCGCCAGCTGTTATATCTGAGTTAAATAGCCTTTTGGTTGGATATTTATCAGAACAATAAACTTTTGCTGAATACTTAATTATTTATACAAATCTTATTGTATCAGTTAATTTGAGACAAAATTCAGTCATGATAAGAGCATTGCCGTCCTAAGATGCTGGGGGAAAACCATGTCACATACCCCACTTTTCGCCGATCGTACCCATGCAGGTGAGTTATTGGCGCGAGTAATTCATGATGTTTTGACTCAGCAAACTATTGATTCTGGGGTAAAGCCTGTACCAATTGTTTATGCTTTGCCAAGAGGAGGTGTACCAGTAGCAGCACCAATAGCACGTCTTTTAGATTGTCCGTTGACAATTGTTGTGGCAAAAAAGATTAGCCATCCAGAAAACCCAGAGTTAGCAATTGGTGCAGTGACTACTTCTGAAAATGTTCTTTGGGCCGATCAAAAGCTATTTCGCCCTAAACATGATGCGCGGTGGCGGGATGTAGCTTTAAATAAAGCGATGAACCTTGCTAAGTTTCTTGAGGCTCAATTAATTCCTGCTTGTCCGCAAGTGAATGCAGAGAATGCTACGCTCATCTTAGTTGATGATGGCATTGCTACAGGTATGACAATAGCGGTAGCAGCAACTGCTATGAGAGCGCTTTCTCCAGCAGCAGTTTGGTTATGTACTCCAGTAGCCCCACAAAAATTGCTGCCCTGGTTAAAACAGTGGGGCGATCGCACAATAATCTTGGAAACACCCGAACCCTTCTGGAGTGTGAGTAATTTTTACGCAGAATTTCCTCAAGTAGATACATTAGAAGTTCTCGTATATCTCCAACAAAAAACAATCGGGGGAATTAATCTGTGCGAGTAATTTTGAATTGTTTTCCAATCTTGCTTTTTAACTATTTGAAGATGTTCCCTGCTGATATTGCATAGCTTTGGCATAATCACCCAAGGCGTAGCAAGCAACTTTCAGACTGGCAAGGGCTTGTTCTTCACTGCGACGATCTTTGATATTTCTAGCTAACAACAAACGTTCTTCATAATACGTAATTGCTTTGTTATAGTCACCCAAAGCTTCACAAGCAACTCCTAAACTACTTAAAGACTGTTCCTCACTACGCTTGTCTTGAATTTCTTTGGCTAATTGCAAGCGATCTTCATAATACTTAATGGCTTTAGTATAATCACCTAAAGCATAACAAGCATTGCCCAGATTCTTTAGCACTTGAGAAGCACTGCGAACATTTTTTAAGGAGCGTGATAGTACTACACACTGCTCATAATAGGCGATCGCTTTTGGGTAATTGTTCAAAGCATACCAAGCATTACCTAAATTCTTGAGTACCTGTTCTTCGCCCCAATTATCTTTGAGTTCCCGCACAATCTCTAGACTTTGCTGTTGATACTCAATAGCCTGTGTAAAGTTACCTAAAGCTTTATACACCAATCCCAAATTATTGAGTGCCGCGACTTGACTGCGTTTGTCTTGTAACTGTTGCGTTATTTTCAAACATTTTTCTAGAAACTCAATAGCCTTTTTATGATCGTTCAGATGACGGTATGCATTGCCTAAATGGGAAAGTGCTTGCATCTGCAATGCTAAATCTGAGGTGTTATTGAGCAAAGACAGACATTGTTGGGAGTAAGATATAGCACCTTTGTAGTCTCCAACGCTGTAAGTTACCAATCCTAAAAAAGAAAGTACCTGTGCCTGTTTTTCTAAATCGCCAACTGCCTGAAACAGCCCCAAGGATTGCTGTAAAGACTTCATAGCCGTGATTAACTCGCCACTTTGCTGCTGTTGAATTCCTTGCCGTAGTAGCTTTACCGCTTCTGACAACTGGTCATCACTTTCTTGTGGAGGTATTATTCCTGCTTGCGAACTAGAATCAAATTCATGGGTAATGGTATTACGCTTCACTGCTTTTAGGTATGTTATGGATAATTGCAAGGGAACTGTATTTTTCGATCTAGTTATTCCATTCGCCTTTAGACATCAACTCCTTCCTGTGAAGTCTTGGTGCTAAATCTAGTGTTCCCAAAACCAGGATGCATCTTTCATCAGTCTGCTTTACCACAGCGTCAGTTTAGGAGAGGTGAGAGTTTATGTAGCGATCGTTAATCGAGGTTTTCAGATTTCCACTCATGAAGAGTAATAACTATATAGCAGTCTTAGAGCGTTTGCGATCGTCTCTATTTCTTCTCTATTCGTGTTCTCTACGTCTGGAGTAGTTCGATTAAAAAATTATTTTTGACAAGCTTATTTAATAGTTTTATTATCAATATCTATCCTGTATGTATGGTGCAGAATATCCCGCACCTCCATTAAAATTTTTCCTAGCATATTTTTACCACTCCCATCGGCTCCGCAACCCCAATAAAAATCGATAGGCGAGTTTTCAACAATTTCTACATTGTTTGTAGAAAGTAAAATATCTCTAATATCTGTATGAGTTTGAAATTTGCACAGCACAGCTTGCCGCATGATGTCATCTTTAACCTGTTCCCAATCTTGGCGTAAGGCACGCGTTCTCTCACGCCCCATTCTTGCTGCATCTTTAGGTGTTTTAACTAGGCGGATTTGTTCTACATGAGGTGTACCTACAAACTTTTGCGCCTGAAAGTAGTGTTCGCTAGTTGACCAATACAATCCATCTAATTCAAAGCCGTGGGACGAAAAGTTAGAGAAACAGCCATACTCTTCACGAGTACTATAAAAATAAATTATCATAAAAATTAATACATTTTTTTTGAATTTACTGAATTTGTAAGTTTTTTATAAAACAGATGATTTATTTTCTGTTGATTCAATAAATGCCTCAAACTGACCATTAGGAGTCCATTGGATAGCCCCATCTCGTCCTGTAAAGAATAGTTTAGTTTGACTTTGATTCAGTTCAGATAAAGTTTTTGGATCAAAGTTGGCAGAAGAAGCGATCGCTACTTGTGGTTGCAGAGCAATAACTAAATCTTTCAATGATTCAGGGGCACACCAAAGCACTTGTGGGCGAGGCAAACTTCCATTTTTAACTAGTTGCTGCACCTCTTTAGATTTAACATTACCTACTAATAACCAATTTTGATCTAAAATTTGCAATTGTAAAATTGGTAATTGGTCGTTGATTAATTGCGCTACTATCGAACCAGCTTTCACCGATTGCCCAACTGCCAAAGATTGATAAATTCCTTGATGTTTTTGTAGTTCCTGTTGAATTGCTTGAGCCGTAATAGAATTATCTGTTTGGGGTGAATATTCATAAAATTTATCAATTGGTAAACGTTGCATTAATTCAAACCAAGCATTACTTTCATTACCTTGAAAATCAGTTGCAATCGCCCAATTTATTTGATTTACACCCTGCTGTTGTAAAAACGGTAAAATTGTAAAACGTCCTGTACCTTCATCACCACTATTAATTACAGTTACAGTACCTCGATCTTGAACAACTATAATTGGTTCCGTACCCGATTCTAAGACTGTTATCCTAAACAATATATTTTTAGAATGCCAAAGGGGGATGAATACTAAAGCAATCGCAATCATATTAGCAAACCACCACCGCTTTTGCCACCAACGCACTAACCAGACCAATACAATTAGTATATAAATCGCCAAAAGCTGCCATGTAGATATGCTGCCCACAGCAACAGAATTTCCAGGCAACTTACTAAAAAATTCCACTAGTTTAATTAGCCAATCAGTAGGGTAATGTAACACCCCCGCTAGGAAGCTTCCTGCGTCAGTCCAAAATAAACCTACTAACGCACTGATAATTCCACCTATACTAATGATCGAAATTAATGGAGTACTAACCACATTCAGCAACAGACTATAAGATGGTACAATTCCAAAAACAAAAAGTTGCACAGGTAAAGTCCAAATAGTGGCAGCTAGGGGAACGGCAATCAAAGCAGCGATCGCAGGTGGTAGCCATGCTAGGCGATTGACTAATGCGGGTACTGTTACAATTAATCCTAATGTTGCTAAAAAACTCAATTGAAAACCTAAATCCCAAATCCATAGAGGATTAAATACTAATAGGAGAGTTGCTGCTAATAGTAACGATCCAAACTGTTTTACTTTTCTTTTTAATAGCAGACCAACTAATGCTGCAAAACCCATAATTACGGCTCTGAGAACCGCAGGTTGAAACCCTGTTAAACTCAGAAAAATGATTAAAGCCAAAAAGCCAAGGGTAAATTGCGTTCCTTTTCTTGCCCGCCTTGTTAACTGTAAAATCACACTCAAAATCAAAGAAGTTTGAAACCCAGAAGCCGCTAAAGCATGAGCTAATCCGGCTTGTACAAATAAGTCGCGGATATCGTAGGGTAAATCAACAGCTTTGCTGCCTAAAACCATTGCACTAACAAGCGGCCCTTCAGGAATACCCAACCAACGAACTTGCGATCGCACAATTCGGGAACGAATTTGCCACCATCCCCATTTCCGTTCCCGATCCAAAACATTTATTTGCCGCCCAATTAGACCGGCAAACGTTCCTTCCTGCTTGAGAAACTTCTGAAAATCGAAACCACCAGGATTGGAAGCCGCCTTTGGTTTGTACAAAATCCCAGTCACGGCAATTTGTTGACTAGGGTATAACCCAGTAGCCTGAAGTATAGGGACTGTCACATACAATTTGCCTGTAACCCCTTTTGGGACACCTGCTGAACCTTTATCATTTTTAACTTCATCTAACTGAGTCGTTTCCAGCCAAAATTGTCCTCGTTGACTGCGAGTTAAGCGGGGATTACTCGCCACTTCGCCGCGTACAATCACAAGTTGTTCTTGATTGCTGCTATTTCCAGGCGGGACAAACTGACTAATATCTTTTGCACCCGGTTGTGGCATTCGCCATTGAAAATATAGAGTTGCCAATAATCCCACCAAGCCAGCAGCTAGCCATATTCGAGGATGGAGAGTACTTTGCCAAATATTAGGCACTGCCTTCTTTTTGCTTCCAGCATTTTCCGGTTTCTGAGCAAATTGCTGTAGTGTGGTGCGTTTTCTAAAAAGTATTGCTCCCACAATCCCCACAACCAAAATCCCCACACCACCCCAAGGAACTGCTGTAAGCAGCAACCCAAAAATGTAGCCAAGACAAATAATTACACCACTGGTTTGAATCATAAGATTTTTGTAAAAGCACCTGGCAATCCGAATTTACAGGTGATCTAAATATAGATAGGGCAGCAAGAAAGAAAAATCGGCGTTGCTGAATTTGGTTATGAAATTCAAAAATAAAATATTCCAAACTCTTATTATCTGTGCTTGGAGCACCTCTGCGTGAGCTTTTTATCTCTTTAATCAACAACAGCAAAAAATTTTTATGCTTGTGGTGAGTATAGTTCATCAACTTTATATAAACAAAGCCCGCACAGGCGGGCCTTATCCTTGTAGCTTGAATGTTCTAGACTCAATATTTAACCGTATTTCTGTCCTTTATCAAAAGCTGCCTGCATCAAAAAGATATACCTAGCTTAAACCTCAGCGCACAAGGATAAACAGAACATAAAATCGTAGTGAATTAAATTTGGCACGACTCTGCGTACCTTTGCCTTTACTCTGCGTTGAAAAACGCTATTATTTTACACAAAGCTGTACTTAGTTGTGTAGACGCACCTTTAGGATATTGGGCTTCCTGTTGAACTCACAGTATCTTTGAGCAACGGAAAACCCAACTTCTCCCTTTGCTCAACATATAAATGAGCTACCTTCCTAGCCAAATGCCGAATCCTGGCAATATAGCGAGTTCTCTCTGTCACAGAAATCACACCCCTAGCATCCAGCAGGTTGAATGTGTGCGAACATTTCATTACATAATCTAAGCTAGGCAATACCAATCCTCTCTCTGTCAATTGGGTAGCTTCCTGCTCATACAAATTAAATAATGTCAGTAGCAACTCAGGATTTGACGCTTCAAAGTTGTATGTGCACTGCTCAATCTCACTTTGCAGGAAAACATCGCCATAAGTAACGTTGTCTGTCCAATGGATCTTAGTAAATGCTTCTACTTGCTGGAGATACATTGTCAGCCGCTCTAACCCGTATGTAATTTCAATCGACACCGGACGGCAATCAATTCCTCCACACTGTTGGAAGTAGGTAAATTGAGTAACTTCCATCCCATCTAACCATACTTCCCACCCAGTACCCCAAGCTCCCACAGTCGCATCTTCCCAGTTATCCTCTACAAACCGAATATCGTGGTCTTGAGGACGAATACCTAAAGCTCTTAACGAATCAAGATAAATCTCCTGAATATTATCTGGTGATGGCTTAATCAGAACTTGGTACTGATAATAGTGTTGGAAGCGGTTGGGGTTTTCGCCGTAGCGTCCATCAGTAGGACGACGACAAGGCTCAACGTAAGCAACAGCCCAAGGTTCAGGTCCCAATGCTCTTAAAAAAGTCTGGGGATTCTTAGTACCAGCTCCCTTTTCAATATCGTAGGGCTGAGCAATAAGACAACCGCGATCGCCCCAGAAATGATGCAATAAACTTATTACCGACTGAAAATTCACGCTTGTTCCATCCTTAGTCAACACAGTGCATAAACCATTGTTGCCTAGAATCCGGCACTGTGGGCAGTTTCAGGAGACAGAGAAGCGGTCCAAAATAATTTTGGGAAAAATAGTTGACACAATGAAGTAGGTTCG
>NZ_JABXKN010000078.1:0-35186 GCF_017115065.1 Nostoc sp. JL23 | reverse complement strand
AATTTTTACTCCAGCTTTTTATTATCCCATGTTATTTATATTAAGGATGAGTCTAATGCTCAATATTCAATTATCAATTACTAAGGAGTTAGATAAATGACAGGTAAATTAGAAGGAAAAGTGGCAATTATCACTGGGGCTTCAGCGGGAATTGGAGAAGCAACTGCGATCGCCTTAGCTTCAGTTGGAGCAACAGTAGTACTTGCTGCTAGGCGTGGCGATCGCATTCAGGCATTAGCAGAACGCATCGAAGCTAGTGGTGGCAAGGCATTGCCCATTGTCACTGATGTAACTGATGAAACCCAGGTAAATAACTTGGTGGCAAAGGCAAATGCAGAATTGGGAAGGGTTGATATCCTTGTGAATAATGCCGGGATTGCCTTACTGGGCACGATTGAAGCTGGAAATAGCTCAGACTGGCGGCGATCGTTTGACCTCAACGTACTAGGACTGCTATATGCGACTCATGCCGTTTTGCCTTTGTTGAAGGCGCAAAAATCGGGGCATATAGTCAATATCTCCTCAGTGGCTGGCCGGACGGCGCGGGCGGGCGTTGGTGTTTACAATGCTACCAAATGGGGTGTTAATGCTCTCTCGGAGGCGTTGCGTCAAGAAGTCCACAAGGACAACATCCGCGTCACCATCATCGAACCTGGTTTGGTGGATACGGAAATTGACAGCCAAATTACCGATCCCGTTGCCAAACAACGGATTGAAGAACGACGCAAGTCAATTCAACCTCTGCAAAGTGAAGACGTTGCTGCTGCGATCGTTTACGCCGTTACCCAGCCATCGCGTGTTAATGTCAACGAAATCCTCATCCGACCAACGGGACAAGAACATTAAAGCTAAAGGGCAGGCTTAACGGGCGTGCCCTTTTTTAGATAAAATTTTTAACCCAATTTCAACATAAGTGATGAATCTTCAAAACTATGGATGCTGTATTATTTGATATGGATGGTACTTTGCTGGATAGCGAATCGCACTGATATTTTTCTAATCAAGTTTTGCAGGGAAATTGGCTTTGAGTTAACAGAAAATATCCTAAACAAATTTAGGGGTTCTGATGGTCCGACATTCTGGACATACCTCAGCAGAAAATTTAATTTATCCTTATCAATAGAAGAGTATGTATTGAGAGCAATATTAGATTTTGTTGAAGAGTTAAAAAATAACTCCAATCTTGCACCTATTGAGGGAGTTAAAGAACTGATTGATGAACTTTTTGATTTTGGAGTGCCTTTAGCCCTGGCATCTTCAGCTTCTAGAATCAGAGTTAATACAGTTTTAGAGTGCTTTAATATGCAAAATAAATTTAGTGTAAAAATATCTAGTCAAGATGGTGAACGAGGTAAACCTGAACCAGATATCTTTTTATTAGCATCTGAAAGGATGAATGTTAGTCCTAATAAATGCGTTGTGATTGAAGACTCAGAAAATGGGATAAAAGCTGCCAAAAAAGCAGGCATGAAATGCGTTGGTTTTGCTGGATTGAAACATAATAAGCAAAATTTATCAAGTGCAGATTTAATTGTTAGTGCCTACTCAGATGTGAATTTTTACAGCTTACAGCAATTATTTGACTGAGAAAGTTAGCTCTTACTTGAATCTTGCATGGAACGTGGTTGAAAATTCACGATAGTCTCCGGCAGTGGACACGGATTGAACAGGAGCGCCATCGAAGTCCATCGGAAGGAATCATCGACAGTCAAAGCGTTAAGAGTGCGGCAATGGTTAGTCAATCCGTGGGCTTTGATGCAGGCAAGAAAATAAAAGGACGCAAGCGTTTCAGCCATTTTTTTTAACTTTTTTTTTACCTGTCTTGACGTTTTATTATGCTGCTAGTAGCTTGATAATTAAATAAAACAAAACCCTAGCTGCATTACTAGGGCTTGGGAATTCAGATTTTAGGGTTTATTGGTGGTAAAGGTGGTAAAGGAGGGAAGTCGTTTGGCTTTAATTTTGTGTTCTTAGGATTTTTCCATTTGAAACCATCTGAATCTTTAGGACTAAAGTCATCACCTTGATTTTTCTTAGCCATAGTTAGAAGCACCTGCTAGTAGGATAAATGTACTGTAACAATTTTGGTGCGTGTCTTCAACCGATGTCGAATTTTCCCCTAGTTTTACCCAAGGGAAAGAAAAAAAGGTTTTATGGCTAGACTGCGTGAATTTTTATATAAGTTTTTCATTAAGTACTTAAGTAGAACAATCCTAAATATTTGCTTTCCAATTCAATATTTTGTATTCAGTGTAAATATCATTATGTATTGCAGGAAACTAAGCCAAGATAGTTGCATTGATTAAAACCGAATTACATGAAACGCTTACTATGTTTTATCATCTTAATGTCTGGATTACTTGGTAATTCTGCAATGGCTGCTGAGGTATCAATATTTAAGAACGGTAAAATAATTTCTAGTAGTCAAATAAATATCCAAGATGCTAGGAATGGTAGTACATCCACACACGTTAGGGATGTATTTATTGACAGTAACAGCGGAGAAGTATCAGTACTTTTAAGTACTGATTATGGAATTGACAAAAGAGTTAACAACTCTTTTAGACACTTTAATTGTAGACAGAAGACAGCAGTTTTAACTATGACAGTAACATTTGAGGGTAGACTCTTTGACCAAGTAAACCGTACAGTAAATGAAATGTTTGAAAGTGATATGGGATTATTAACACCACCTCCAAGAGACACAACCGTAAATTCAAATGAGTTAGTTAGGTTTGATGATTTGACCGCAACTAACCCCACTCTCGTCCAAACATTTAAAAATATTTGCAACTATAGAAACTAAACCTTAGAGGATGTTTGAAAAGGGTCGACTTGAGCCTCAAGTGCGACTCAGAGGTGCGATCTCAAATCCCAGAACTCCGATTCTCTCGTTACAGTTTCTCGATAGCCAGGGTAGTGAAACACACGCTTGAGGACTTTTCAAACATCCTCTTAGTTACTTTTGCTTTTCAAAAATCAAAGGTAATTCCCCATTTAACATTTAGCATAATTATCTCACTTAGTATTTACTAAATCTTAGAAAGAATCGCTTGGGCAGCAGCTTCATCGGTAATCAATCCTGTAATTAACTTGCCATGCAGAGCAGCCAAAATCGCCTCCGCCTTTCTCACACCGCCCGCCACACCAATAATTAGTCGATGAGCCGGTTGTTCGAGCGCTACACTGGCAACCCGACTGTTTGTCCCCTCTTGCAGCAATACTCCGCGATCGCTATAAGCCCAACCTGCAATTTCTCCGACTGTTCCCAGTTCAATCAATTCAGCCACTTCATCGTCATTGATGAAGCCGTCTTGATGTAACGGAGCATTCCAGGCAATATGACTAATTCCAACAAAGGTTACTTTGGCTTGCTCTGCAAGAGTTTTCACAGCGATAAACGATCGCTGAGTCTGCAAGAGTTCTCGTTCTTCGACACTAGTCGCAACAACAGGAGTCGGCACTGGATAAGCTTGAGAACCGACGCGATCGGATAAATGCATAACCACTTCGTGACGACCTGCACGCCCAGAATGAGACATATTGCCAATAATTGACACAATTTTATGCTGGGGTTGGTTCATTGAGGGGATCTGCTCTACCATTGTTCGCAATGTGCGACCTGATGACAACGCTAGTATGGTCGGGGTTTTAGCCATCAGGTAAGCCTCTAGATGGGTGGCAGCACATACACCAATTCCGTATAATGTATCACCACTACCTGCATCAGTTGGTACTACTTCACAAAGTGACAGAGCAAAGCGATCGCGTAACGACTCAGCCAAAGCAATGCATTCACTCAAGGGATGATCGAGTCGAAATTTAATTAATTTTTCACTGACCGCCAGTGCCACTAAGCGTTGTGCAGCTTGCCGGGACACATTGAGCTTGGCGGCAATTTCTTCTTGCGTATTGCCGGCGATGTAATAGAGCCAAGCAGCATGAGCAGCCAGGTCTAATTTGCGCGCCCGAAGGGGCAAGCCAGCCTTGCTGGCATCGCGCCGCTCCAAAAAGGGTTGTCCCATATACTACCTGCAAAAACTATGTATCTATCAAAGGTATGATTGAATTATTTAGAGTATATGCCCAAAAATATAATCTTTGCTCAATTATCTTTAAATTTCTATTATCCCCCAGTCACCTCCAAGTTAAACCCAGTAATGTAGCTTGCCTCTTCGCTCATCAAAAATGCAACCCCATTCGCCACTTCTTCTAAACTTCCTAAACGCCGCATTGGTACTGAATCGATCATCTGTTGCTCAACCACCTTGGGATCGGCATCAAAGTACTGTGATCCTACTGCTGCTTGTAATTCGGTTTGCCGCGTCCACATAAAACCAGGGCCAATCAACGCAGGGGAGAGTGCATTTACCCGAATGCCGTAAGGAGCTAAGTCTTTCGCTGCCGTTTGAGTAATTCCAATGACAGCAAATTTAGAAGCGGCATAAGCCAACATATTTGGCGGCCCAACCACCCCTGCATAACTCGCCATATTAACGATCGCGCCTCCACCTGCATCGCGTAATTGCTGTGCAGCCGCCTTGAGAATATGAAAAACGCCGACAACATTAATGTTGATAACCTTTTGAAAGTCGTCTTCAGGATATTCGTCAGTCTTGGCAAACACTCCTTGATAACCCGCATTATTAAATACATAGTCGATCCGCCCAAGCTGCTTTACAGCGCCAGTAAAAGCTTTGGCAACATCACCACTAGCTGTAACATCACAGCGAAACGTGCCAACTGGAACGTTGTAACCTTTTAGTTCCCCAGCCACATCTGCCATCTTCGGTTCATTCAAATCTAGCAAGGCTATTCCTGCCCCATTAGCAGCAAAACGGTGTGCAGTTGCCTTGCCAATATCTCCTGCACCGCCAGTAATTAAGATCGTCTTACCTGCAAACTGATAAGTTGCTTTTGCCGTCATAGATTCAACCTCTTATTGAAGAATTGTTGCAAATGACCGTGATGGAAATCAGATTGGTATGATTTCTATTATTGAGCTTTTGCCCAAAATTAGAGCATAAAATCAAAAATTTATTTCGTTCGGTTTTTTACTTTAAAGGAGTTATGCGATGCGTATCCGCCGCTTCGCTAAAATGCTAGCTGCATTTCTCGCTGGAGTAATGCTGGTGCATCTGCTATATGCTTGCTCACCGCGCTCCCAAGCCGCCCAGAAAACTAAACTAACGATCGCCACTGTTAATAATGGCGACATGGTGGTGATGCAAGGGCTTTCTCGCAAATTTGAGTCAGCTAATCCTGATATTCAACTCCGGTGGGTTGTGCTGGAAGAAAATGTGTTACGCCAACGCACAACTACAGATGTTGCAAGCCAAGGTGGGCAATTTGATGTCATGACCATTGGTTCCTATGAAACACCAATCTGGGCTAGACGGGATTGGTTGAGACCTTTGGATCTAGGTGCAAACTATGACGTAAATGACCTGCTTAAACCTATAAGAGAAGGACTTTCCAATAACGGCAAACTATATGCCGTGCCATTCTATGGGGAAAGTTCCATGCTGTATTACCGAAAAGACTTGTTTGAAAAAGCCGGGATTGTGGTTCCTCAACAGCCAACTTATCCCCAAATGAGAGAATGGGCAAGCAAAATCCACGATCCAGCGCATGGGGTTTATGGAGTTTGCCTGCGCGGAAAACCCGGTTGGGGTGAAAACGTCGCATTTGTTTCCACATTGGTTAATACCTATGGTGGACAGTGGTTTGATATGAAGTGGCAACCAACGATCAATACTCCAGCTTGGAAAGAGGCGATCGCCTTTTATGTCGATCTGCTTAACAAATATGGGCCGCCAGGAGCCAGTTCTAATGGATTTAATGAGAATCTAGCGTTATTCTCAACAGGTAAATGCGGTATGTGGGTAGATGCAACTGTTGCCGCAGGGTTATTATCCAATCCCAAAGAATCCCAAGTGTATAACAAAGTTGGCTTTGCTCGTGCGCCAATTGAAAAATATCCCAACGGCTCAAATTGGCTTTGGGCTTGGGCGCTAGCAGTTCCAAAAACCTCAAAATCACCCGAAGCCGCGCAAAAATTCGTTGCTTGGGCAACATCAAAAGAATACATTCAACTGGTTGCTAAGGAAAATGGCTGGGTTGCTGTACCACCAGGGACTCGGACTTCCACTTATGAGAATCCCAACTATCGAAAAGCTGCACCCTTTGCGGAAATCGTGCTGGCAGCAATCCAATCTGCTGATGTTACCCGTCCATCTGCACAACCAACTCCTTATAAGGGAGTTCAATACGTTGATATTCCAGAATTTCAGGCGATCGGTTCTTCAGTCGGGCAAACTTTAGCGGCGGCATTGACCAATCGAACTTCGGTAGATCAAGCGTTGCTGCGATCGCAGAAATCCACTGAACGCTTCATGAAACACACGGGTTATATCGAATGAAATGGGGCATGGGGCATTGGGCATTGGGCATTGGGCATGGGTAAAAAGAGCCAATGCTCAACTACAAAACATTCAGAATCCAAAATCTAAAATCTAAAATTCCTTTAGGTTATGTCTTCTTCATTAGCAGTAAAACCTCAACACGAAACGCCACCTCCCACCAAGCAACGGACTACGCGGCAAGTATCAACCTTACCTCTGGTTGCGCCTTCGGTCGTTCTCCTATTGCTGTGGATGATTGTGCCTCTGGTGATGACTATATGGTTTTCCTTTCAGCGTTATAACTTGCTGAATCCAGATGCACGCAAATTCATTGGGATTGAAAATTTCACTTTCATCCTCAGTGACTCAGCTTTATGGACATCGATCGCCATCACAATAGTTTTAGTTGTTTCCGTTTTAGCAATCACAATTGGTCTGGGGACACTCCTAGCAATTCTCTTTGACCAAGACTTTTATGGTCGTGGAGTGGCGCGGGTACTAGCAATCTCCCCATTTTTTGTTATGCCCACAGTTAGCGCCCTGATCTGGAAAAATATGCTGATGCATCCAGTGAATGGGCTGTTTGCTCAAATTACTAGAGGTTTGGGTTTAGGGGCGATCGATTGGTTTGCCAGCGTTCCCTTACTTGCGATCATTATTATTGTTTCCTGGGAATGGCTGCCCTTTGCGTTGCTGATTTTGTTGACTGCAATTCAGTCACTCGATCGCGATCAGTTAGAAGCTGCGCGGATGGATGGCGCAAATGCGATCGCTCTATTTCGGTTCGTCATGCTACCCCATCTAAGTCGCGCCATTTCTGTGGTTGCCATGATTGAGACAATTTTCTTCCTGACCATCTTCGCCGAAATCTTTGTTACCACAGGCGGCGGGCCGGGACTTGCAACCACTAATCTTGCCTATTACATCTTCTTAAAAGCCTTACTGGAATTTGATGTCGGCGGTGCATCAGCCGGTGGATTAATTGCCGTAATCCTTGCCAACATCGTGGCAATCTTTTTGATGCGTAGTGTTGCTCGTAATTTGGATACTTAACATGGCACATAAAACCTCGAAGATTTGGCTATGGACATTGCTCGGCTGGCTTGCTGCCTGCATATTGTTTTTTCCAATTTTCTGGATGTTTCTTACCAGTTTCAAAACTGAAGTTGCGGCAGTTTCAACTCCTCCGCAGTTGTTTTTCCGCCCGACATTGGAGAATTATATTGCCATCCAAGACCGGGCAAATTATTTCAATTATGCGTTTAACAGCGTAGCGATTTCCCTCGGATCGACTATAGTCGCGCTGCTGCTTGCCGTACCTGCCGCCTACGCAATGGCATTCTTCCCAACCAAACGCACCAAGGGCACTTTACTCTGGATGCTGTCCACCAAAATGCTGCCACCCGTTGGTGTGTTAGTACCAATCTACATTTTGTGCCGCAACGCCGGATTACTAGATACTCACATCGGTTTGATTATTATTTATACCCTGATTAATTTGCCAATCGTCGTCTGGATGATTTATAGCTTCTTCAAAGAAGTTCCCAAAGAAATTCTCGAAGCCGATCGCATGGATGGGGCAACCACACAGCAAGAACTTGTGCATGTGTTGTTGCCATTGGCAGTACCCGGAATTGCATCCACAGCCTTGCTTTCGATTATTTTGTCATGGAACGAAGCATTTTGGAGCTTGAACTTGACAACAGCAGATGCCGCGCCACTTACAGCCTTTATTGCTTCCTTTTCCAGCCCTCAAGGATTGTTCTGGGCAAAACTTTCCGCAGCATCAACACTAGCGATCGCACCCATCCTCATCTTCGGCTGGCTGAGTCAACGGCAATTAGTCCGAGGTCTGACCTTCGGTGCTGTGAAATAAGGCAGTTCCAAATAAAAAAATATCCCAAAACAAACGCTCTATTTCTCCTCTCTCTGTGTTCTCTGCGTCTCTGTGGTTCGTAATTCATTCCTTGGAAATCCTAAATCAACCCAGAAGTTCCTAAACCACACTCCTCCTACACAATAAAAAAACTTAAACCCATTAATGGAAACATTTTATGTCAACAGTTGCTTTAAGAAATATCCATAAAACCTACGCCGACACAGAGATCATCAAAGGCATTGATCTCGACGTAGGCGATCGCGAATTTGTTGTCTTCGTCGGTCCCTCCGGCTGTGGAAAATCAACCTTACTCCGTATGATTGCTGGACTAGAAGAAATTTCCTCCGGCGATTTACTCATTGATGGACAAAAAGTCAATGATGTGCCACCCGATAAACGTGGTTTAGCAATGGTGTTTCAAACTTATGCCTTATATCCCCACATGACAGTGGCAGAAAATATGGCCTTTAGCCTCCGGCTTGCGGGTATGCAGAAAGCCCAGCGTTATGAAAGGGCGCGTGAAGTCGCTCGTATCCTGCAACTAGAGCCACTCTTGAACCGGAAGCCCAAAGAACTATCAGGAGGACAACGCCAACGGGTGGCGATCGGTCGTGCTTTGGTACGTAATCCCAAAGTATTTTTGTTTGATGAGCCACTGTCCAACCTGGATGCTTCATTGCGGGTGCAGATGCGGATCGAGCTTGCCAGTTTACACGACAGCCTGCAAGCCACCATGATTTATGTTACCCACGATCAAGTTGAGGCAATGACCCTTGCCGACAAGATTGTGGTGTTACAGGGCGGCATCATCGAACAAATGGGTTCTCCCCTGGAACTGTACCATCATCCCCGCAATCTATTCGTCGCCGGATTTATTGGTTCACCGAAAATGAACTTTATTTCGGTGACAGTTTCAGCCGTCAATGACTCTGGGGCAACAGTCAGACTCCCTGGTGACGCAACCGTAACAATTCCGGTGAAACCCAAAACCCTCTCGGTTGGGGATAGAGCAACATTAGGGATTCGTCCCGAACATCTGCGGCTCGATCAAAGTAACCCAAGCGTGAATGGCGAAGTATTAGTTGTAGAACGATTAGGCGGAGAAACCTTTCTCTACATCAAAATTGCCGGTGGCGAAACCATAGTTGTGCAAACTGACGGAGATAATCCAGCCAAAATGCACAATTACGTTCCGATTTACATTAACGGTGAGCTTTGCCATTTGTTCGATCGCGACGGTGAAGCCATTCCCAAAGTTCATCGTCACCACCTAACCCAGAATGAATCCCATGAACAGCAATATCAGCACAGACTCAGCAATCAAGCTGAATGAAGCATCTCTGTCTCATTTAGGCAATAACGTTCGCGTACCCAATTACGATCGCCATCAAATCACAAACGGTATTGTCCATATTGGTGTGGGTGGGTTCCATCGCGCACATCAGGCTTTATACCTGGATAATTACTTTCATCAAAATTCCGTTAGTGAATGGGGAATCTGTGGGGTTGGGCTACTAGAATTCGATAAACGAATGCGGGATGCACTGAAATCACAAGATTGTTTGTATACCTTAGTTGAAAGATCCCCAGAAGGCGATCGCGCTCGTGTGATTGGAGCAATTACAGAATATCTGTTTGCCCCAGATAACCGCCAAGCAGTAATTGACACCTTAGCAGATCCTAAATGCCGCATCGTTACCCTCACCATTACCGAAGGCGGCTACTACTATATTGAAGGTAGCGGTGAATTCGATGCCAATCACCCAACAATCCAGTACGATTTGCAGCATTCTGATGAACCAATTGGAGTATATGGCTTTTTGACAGCAGCCCTTAATCGCCGCCGTCAACAAGGAATGGCACCATTTACTGTGTTGTCCTGCGACAATCTCCAAGGTAACGGCAACATTGCCCGCAAAATGTTAACTGCATTTGCCCAAATGCAGAACCCGGAATTGGGACATTGGGTTGCCGAACAGGTAGCGTTTCCAAACTGTATGGTCGATCGCATTACCCCCGCCACAACTCCAGCAGATATCAAAATGGTGGCGGAACAGTTTAACATCGATGATGTCTTTCCAGTTGTTGCCGAACCATTTCTTCAGTGGGTAGTCGAAGACAATTTCAGCGCAGGTAGACCTGATTGGGAATCAGTTGGCGTTCAGATGACTAGCGATGTTCATCCCTACGAGATGATGAAAATCCGGTTGCTCAACGCTAGTCACTTGTTGATTGGCTATCTCGGCTCCTTGGCAGGTTATACATACGTTCATGAAGTCATGGCAGATCCATTGATTCGGCAAGCCGTTGATCGTTTGATGGCAGAAGTTACGCCCACACTTCAACCTGTACCTGGAATTGATTTAGATAATTATAAAAAGACCTTAATTGAACGCTTTGCCAATCCCAAGATTCGGGATCAACTGCCGCGTCTTTGCCTGAATAGCTCCGCTAAAATGCCAAAATTTGTTCTCGGCTCAGTCCGTGACGCGCTGCATCAAGGAGGAGCTATTGACTACATGAGCCTAACGGTTGCTGCTTGGTTCCGTTACCTGAACGGACAGGATGATCGAGGTAACACCATTCCCATTGATGACCCAATAGCAAGTACTCTGACTCAACTAGCTCATTCAAGTGGCTCTGATGCCAAACCATTGCTCAACCTCACTGAGATTTTTGGCGATTTATCGCAGTCGTCGCCTTTTGTTGATTCAGTTACGAATCATTTAGGCAGATTGTATGAGTTTGGAGCTAAAGAAACATTAACCCGATTCTGAGAAAAAACCGATTTTCGATTATGAGTGGAGTCCATACCGAAATGCGAATTGAACCATACGAAGATAGTCATCTTGATGGCATCAAGAGCCTTTCGATTCGGGCATGGACTCCGGTTTTTGATTCGCTTGAGAAAGTGATGGATCTTGACGTGTACCGTTCATTCTATCCCGATTGGCGTGTAAGCCAAATTCATGCTGTCGAGGGAGTCTGTACTGCTGCGGACACAAAGGTGTGGGTTGCGATCGACTCCGGTTCAATCATGGGCTTTGTAGCCGTGAAACTCCACTCCGAGAGCAGCATGGGAGAAATCTATATGGTCGCCGTCGATCCAGACTATCAACGTCGAGGCATTGGCACCGCTTTGATGGAATTCGCTCTGGATTGGATGCAAGTTGCTGGGATGTCCGTTGCTATGGTTGAAACCGGAGGCGATCCAGGTCATGCCCCGGCACGTTGTACCTATGAAAAGCTAGGTTTTAGGCTGTTCCCAGTTGCCAGGTACTTCAAGAAGTTGGGTTAGTTAACGATAAAGGATTTGGAGGGGCAATTGAGCGACATCGTAGTTGGCTTAGACTTGGGTACAGGAGGAGTACGAGCGATCGCAGTTAATCTGCAAGGGCAAATTATCGCTCAGTCAACCAGAAGCTATCCCCTGTTAACTCCACAACCCGGTTGGACGGAACAGAACTCATCGGATTGGGTTGAAGCAACTTTGAATGCTCTCTTCGATGTTACTCAACAGCTAAACGGACATCGTGCGATCGCCCTCGGTTTATCTGGACAAATGCATGGCATGGTTCCTCTCGACGCCCAAGGTAAAGTAATCAGACCGGCAATTTTGTGGAATGACCAGCGCACCGGTAAAGCTGTTGCTGAGATTGAAGCCGCTATTCCCCGTCAGGAGTTGATCCAGCGCACTGGAAATCCAGCAATTACAGGATTTCAACTGCCGAAGCTTCTATGGTTGCGGACTGAAGAACCACAAGCATACACTCGGTTGTGGCAGATTCTTTTGCCTAAAGATTATCTGGGATATGTGCTAACTGGCGAAGCAGTCACAGAACCATCTGATGCTTCTGGTGTCGGCTGTCTGAATCTGGCGAATCGGCAATGGGATACAGATATTCTCCATACTCTTGATATCAATCCAGCATTATTCCCCCCAGTCATCGAATCTACTGCGATCGCTGGACGGCTAAAATCAGAAATAGCCGCCCGTGTGGGATTACCTGTGGGATTACCTGTGGTCGCAGGTGGAGGTGATAATGCCGCCGCCACCATCGGTTTGGGCATCTCATCAAGCAACCTGAGCCGAGGTAGTTTGAGTATTGGTACATCGGGAGTGATCTTTGCACCGTGCAATTGCCCAATTCCCGATCCAGAAGGTAGGGTACATTTGTTCTGCCATGTGGATGGTGGCTATCATTTGCTGGGGGTGACGCTAGCAGCAGGTGGTTCTCTGCGTTGGTATCGAGATATATTTGCACCGCATATATCCTACACCGATTTAATGGATATGGCAGAGCGATCGCAGCCTGGGGCGCGTGGTGTTCTATTTCTACCCCACCTCGCCGGAGAACGTAGTCCCCACCTCGATCCAGATACTCGCGGTGCTTTCGTGAATTTGTCATTAGCTCATACACAAGCAGATATAATTCGTGCTGTGCTGGAGGGGGTTGCATTTAGCTTGCGAGAAGCATTGGAGGTAATTAGTGCGATCGCTCCCCTCGATCAACTCTTAGCAACGGGTGGAGGCGCACGTTCTCACATCTGGTTGCAAATTTTGGCAGATGTTTTGCAAACCAAACTCATAGCTCCCAAAGCTGAAGAAGGAGCTGCTTACGGAGCTGCTATTTTGGCAATGGTGGGGATTGGTGTTTATCCGAATTTAGAAGCTGCACTCAAGATTTTATCGCAGGATACTAATGTAGTACAACCGCAGCAAAATCCTTTGTATGAAGCAGGATTTAAGCGCTACAAGCTACTTTACGATACTTTGAAAGCTGTTCGTTGAGAATTAAATTATCTTAAAGTTAGAGTGAATTACTGAAGATTTACAGAAAAAATAATCTACATTATTATGTCACTCAGTCGTAGCGACCTCGAAGCCGGAAACATACAGACGAGACTATTAGAAGCATCACACTCTGGAATCAAGCTAACTACTTTGAGCGAAGATGAGTTACAGCGATCGCTCGATAAAATACTACAACAACAGCCACCAAATTCTGATATCTGGATATTTGCCTACGGTTCGCTGATTTGGAATCCCCTAATCACATACGTCGAGCGCCGTGCTGGGATCATTTATGGTTGGCATCGGTGCTTCTGTACATGGATGATCCTCGGTCGCGGTACTCCAGAAAATCCCGGATTACTCTTAGGACTCGATCGGGGCGGTAGCTGTCGTGGGGTTATTTATCGGATTGCTGCTGCTGATGTCCCATCCGAATTACTACTGATTTGGCGACGGGAGATGTTGGGTGGTGTCTACACTGCTCGTTGGGTGAAGGTATTTGACGGTACGCAGGAATTCCCAGCGATCGCTTTTGTTGCTAATCGCCAACATCCCAGGTACGCTCATCAAATACCATTAACAACCACTGTTAATAGCATTGCCACCGCATCGGGAAAATTGGGTTCCTGCGCTGATTATCTGATGAAAACTGTTGAGGGATTAATCACCGAAGGCATTAAAGATAGACAATTACTCTGGTTACATAAACAAGTATTGGCAAAACAACAAGCGCTTTTAGTTAGTGGCGATCGCTCTACTTTACCACCTATTTCCGGGCAACAGCCATGATGTGAGCGCTCGTCCCCAGTATAGAGGGTTCGGTTTCTAACCAGCGAATCGCTTCTAAAAGGCGATCGCGGCGACCTACATCATTCCAGTGTTCCTGAAAGTTTTGTAATAACCAGCCTGGCCCTTCAATCGCTAAAATCTTTTCAGAATGTAAACCCACTTCTTCAACCTCTGCTCTGAGTTCTTCTGGATGATGAAAGAAGGTTTTTGTAAAGTAGCGAGGATGGTTGTTTGGGTTGCGGTGTTGACCATCAATCAAATCCTGTTTAACAATCTCTACAAACTCTGGATCGTCTAAATGTCCCCCAAATAATCCATCTAAGGTTGAAGCAAAGCGAGAAACTGCCGCAGCTAAAACAAAACCTCCAGTTTTTAAGATCCGATGAGCTTCACGTAAAGCAATAATCCGATCTGTGCGCTCAGTCAGATGATACAAAGGCCCAAGTAACAGAACAGCATCAACGCTATTATCCGCCCGATTGAGTTGCCGAGCATCTCCAACTGCCAAACTAGCTAAAGGATATTCTGGTTGAGTTTGAGACAAATGTCGAGCTTGCTCTATGTGCAAAGGAACCGCATCAATAAGATGGACTTCATAGCCTTGTTGAGCAAGCCAAAAAGAATAAACGCCAGCGCCACCGCCAACATCGAAAATCACTGCGGGAGGAGGCGGTAGGTAGCGGCTAATAAGTTCTTGGCTTCGGGCTAATTCCAGCAAACCTGCACCTTTTGATAACCGATCTTGCTCCCGACCACTCGCGTAATGGATTAACGCTTCATCTTCAAGCAGATTGTTTAATTTAGATAAATCTGGCATCGTGAATCTCAACTTCAATCAAATCATTATCATTAAGGTTATATAGCTCCCGAAGTTTCACATCGCAAGCTATCTCAATAATTGTTTTCGGATGATCTCCACTTTCGGTATTATTTTTGTCTGTTCTTAAGATGAAAGCATCTCTGCCAAATATCTCACAGGGAACAATGCTCACAGAAACAGTCCCTCCATATTCTTCCTTTTCCAGACATATAACATTTTTTGGGAGATGGTAAGGTTGATCTAACTGAATATTTAAAGTTCCAGGGAAGAATTTCATTCCCGTTTTTCTCAAGTAATATTCTTGGAGTTTCTCAATCCAGTAAGAAAAGTTTCCTAAACCACTGACAACCTTACCTTTTAAGATTTTCATATACCTTTATGTATATAAATAAGCTGGTATTTATATCGGTTGAACTTAAAAAATAATTCAAAATTCAGAAACAATAATTTGTCTCTAACTCTTTCCTCTTTCTCCCGTTCGACTACGCTACCTCGGCTCCGCTCGGCACAAGTCACGGCAAGCCTGCTCCCTTGCTGCCTATTTGTATCAACCTTAAAGGGGAGTGGTACTGATACCGCGCACAAAAATATCTACACAGGTTTCGATATAGTCCTCACAGCTATAGTTGCCTTGATTGAATTTTGCACTGCGGCATAGCATTCCAGCTAACAGCATTCCTGTGAACATATCGACAGCCGGAAATGGATCGAGGTCTGCTCTGACAGTGCCTCGTTTCTGACTCGATTGCAAGTAAGCTACCAGTTTTTCCGCTAAGGGCTTGGCAGCTTCTTGAATAACTTGTTTAGCTGCCTCTGGATGACGTTTGGCTTCTCCAATAAAGGTACGAATTAAGTCCTCCTGTGTCTCTAGCATAGTATTGTAAAGATGGGCATACTGTTTTAAATCAATTTTGAGATCCTGTGTCCACACTTCGGAGTGTGCAAGGGCTTCTGTCTGGAGTGCTAAGGCATTTTTCATTACTGCTCCCAGAAGTTGTTCTTTGCTGGCAAAGTGGCGAAATAAAGTCACCTCATTCACACCAGCAACACGAGCTATTTCACGGGTAGTTGCTCCTTGAACACCTAAACTGGCAAATACCTGCAAGGCGGCTTCTATCAAACGTGTACGGGTGAGAGTTGATGAACGGATGGTTTTATGCATTTATGATGGCAAGTACTTACTTTCATCATAGATTATGTAGAAAAAGTGGTCGTAATTTGGCGAAAATAGTATTGATGCCAACATTTTTAAAGTTATTAAAAATATTTACCTTCTCAAATTGATTTCGGTGCAGTAGCTAATGTTTTACTCATTTTAGTAACTGGAACAAATATCCCACTTCTTAAATAATGAGGTGCTTTTTGGATGGCAGTAAATCCCAGTCGTAAATAAAACCCTTCAGCATACAGGCTAGCAGTTGTAATTACCCTATCTATACCTTGCTTAGTTGCTTCGTCGCAAAAATGTTGAACTAAAGCACGGCCAATCCCTTTACCTTGATATTTAGGATGGACATACAGCCCGATAAGTTCATCAACAATGAAACTAGCAAAACCTATAACAACATTTCCCTCCATCGCAACCCAAAAAGATTCTGTTTTCATACTCTTCAAGATATTTGAACCATCAGGTTTATCGCGGTAATTGCGCCAAGCTAAAAGTTCTTTTTGGGTGTAGAAAGTTGCAGGTAAAGCTTTGATAGCAGCAATATGAATTGCACTCAGCACCCACGCATCTGTTTCTTGGGCAGGTCGAAGAGATATTTCGTTAGCGCTCATAGGTTCAGGGCTGGCATTCAGATTACAAGAGGAGGCAGGAGGCAGGGGAAAAAAGTATGAATGAAAACTTTAGTTCTGGGCTATTTGCCCAGTTTAAAAAGAAGAATTGTTCTATTTATACACTTGTTCACGAAAATCTTGATCCAATTGCTCCCCTAACTTGCCCAATAGTATAACTCTTGAAATATAATCTACGGTAATATTATCGACAAAAAGTATAATAAGCTTTAATCAACACTAATTCTATCGGTAAACCGTATATTATGGATAAAGCAATAAAATAACCGCCTTCAAAAGACAAATTTTGAAGTAATTAAGCAATATCTTGTGATATTTGGCTAATTTGGCTGTGTTTATTTTGAATATCTTCTCAAAGCTTGCACCCTTAGAGTATTTACCAAGCTGGCAGACATTAGAAAGTCAAAAGGAGTGAATGTGATCAACGCCATACAAATTAACGAAAACTTGACAACAACAGGACAAGTCATACCGAAACAGCTTGAGCAAGCTATTCAAGAAGGTTTTAAGTCCGTTCTCAATCTGCGATCGCCTGATGAACTAGGATTTTCTAAGGATGAGCAAAAAGTAGCGGAAGCGTTGGGGCTGTATTATCAAAATGTTCCACTCAAGGTGGATCTCAAAAATTTGAATGAAGAGGTGATTACCAAAATCCTCACGACACTCGAACAAATCCCGAAACCAGCAGTTGTGCATTGTGCCGCCGGGATGCGATCGACTGGAATTGCACTGTTGAGTATTGCTATCCAGGAAGGATTAACGCCAGAGGAAACCTTAGCAAAAGCAAGAAATCTCGGCTTTGGATTCTTTGAACACGCTGGCGTTAGTCCCCGATTGAAGCAATTATTTGTGGACTACGTTAACAAACACGCAAAGGTAGCTTTACCTGCTAGCTGCTCTTAGATGTTAGTTATTCTAATTGTTATGTGTAGATTAGACGGTTGCTATACAAATCATTGAAGAAGAATTCAGAAGTCAGAATTCAGAATCAAGATCCTCTCTATCTTTGTGCAGCGCGTAGCTTGTTTGTTTGCAGCGGTGGCGAGTCGTACAGAATTCAATTCTGTTAGCGGATAGCTAAGGTTTAGCCCATTCTGACTCCTGAATTCTTTCTTCTTCAAAATTAAAAACTGCTCTTGCTGAAAGTAGACAAGAGCAGTTTTGAATAGCAAAGCCCAACATAAAAATTTAGGCATCTTCAAGTTCAAATTGAGCCACCGTAACAGCATTAAAAGCAAAAGCTAAAACTAATGGCATCGGCGACTGAAACCAAAAGGTAAAAAGAACAGCTAGGATTGTGCCAAATACTGCGGACATTGACCACAATCGTTCTTCCAAAGTCAGTCCCTTTTCGGCTTTAATCAATCTGAGAACATGAACTGGGATTGGCTCCGGCATTACCCCACCTGGAGGGAAAGCCCAGAAGTTGTTACGTCGCTCAACAAATAAATCTGTCCAGCCATTTTCTTGGCACCATGCCTCAATCCATTGAAGTGAGTAATGATTCATCATCGGGTTTCAGAGTTCGGTTTGTGGAAGTTGTGTGCTTGGTGAATGTAAACTCTTAGAGATTCCTGAAGAACTAACTAATCGCTATAAAATTAACGCTAATTGTCGAACTTTAAGCTTTGTTAAGCAATTGAGACGCATATAATTACGCTCAAACCTTGCTTTCATTAATTAAAAGACTAACAGTTCATGGGGGATGTTGAATTTAAAATACAATAAACTTTACTTGAAACATGGAAAGTCAAGAATTTTAAATAACTCAGTGAGTATTACTGCTCAATAAAACTCTTTATATCTTTAAATTCAAATCTACAAATGAAGAATTGTAAATAAATCAACGAGCGTAGGCATAGCCCATACTAAACATTGCTTTATTCAGCTAAATTATTCCTTGAGAGTTAGGAATTCCAAGTTTTATCTTCAGCAAGAGCAATAAGTTATGCTCCCCGTCTCTGTTTTGCTAAAGCTTGCTTGATGTGACAGGTAATTTATACTCAGTCATTGCGATCTGTATTGTATTTAATAATTATTGTTCTGAATATCTAAATTTTAGTGCGATCGCCTACGGCGGGGCTTCGCCCATCGCAGATTGCCACTCTATACCCCAAGTAACAGGGAGAATTTTGCTAAAGTAAGAAGCTTATGCTCTTTTTGCGTTACAAAATATTAAGCAACGGAAATACACGTTCTCCAAGTCCAGTAGCAAGGCTGCGAGCCTTAATTTAGTACGATGCAGTCTTGCTAATATTCAAGTGCGGTAATTAAATGCGGAGATTATACACCAAATTGGCTCTTAATATATTTTGGCGGCAAACACTAGCATTCCTTCTCGGAATTCTTATCTGGTGTGTGGCCGATCCAGCAGTGGCAGTAGACTGGACTCATCCACTGTCATTTAGCAATGCAGAGCTATCAAGACGTGATTTTTCTGGTGAAAGTTTACAAGCTGCGGAGTTTTCTAACGCCAATATGGAATTGGCTAACTTTACAAATGCTGACTTACGGGGAGCAGTCATGAGCGCTTCGGTGATGACAAAAGCAAATCTCCACGGAGCGGATTTAACGAATGCAATGGTCGATCAGGTAAACTTGACTAAGGCAGATTTGAGCGATGCAGTTTTCAAAGAAGCTCTTTTGCTCCGCGCCATATTTAATGATGTAAATATAGACGGTGCAGATTTTACAGATGCAATTTTGGATAGAGCGCAAATCAAAGAACTGTGCGAAAAAGCCAGTGGTGTGAATTCCAAAACAGGCGTGCAAACTCGTGATTCTCTAGGATGTCAATGAAACGTGTTGGTGTAATTGGTGGCGGACAACTTGCCTGGATGATGGCGGATGCAGCACAGAAGCTAGGAGTAGAATTAATAGTACAAACTCCAAGCGTTCACGACCCGGCCGTGTCAATCGCTCAGGAAACTGTTTTCGCACCAGTTGATGATGCAAGTGCTACAGAAATATTAGCTCAAAAATGCGATGTTATCACCTTTGAAAACGAATTTGTTAACCTGCAAGCTTTATCTGGTTTAGCACAGCAAGGCGTTTATTTTCGTCCCAAATTAGAAGCTTTAGCTCCTCTTTTAGATAAATATCATCAGCGTTGCTATTTACGCGACTTGGGATTACCAGTTCCTCAATTTTTCGCTCTTGACGAGGTGGAAAATGTCAAATCAAAAATAGAATATCTAGGTTTTCCAGTAGTTTTGAAATCCCGCCGTCATGGTTATGATGGTCAAGGTACTTTCATAATTCAGGATTTTGCTACTTTAGAACAAAAGTTAAGTGATGAAACCACAACAAAAACTTTAAATCAATCACTTTTCTTGTTAGAAGAATTTGTCCCCTTTGAAAGAGAACTAGCAATAATTGCAGCTCGTTCTGTGGAGGGAGAAATTGTCACTTATTCAGTAGTGGAAACCCAACAAGAACAACAAGTTTGTCGGCGGGTGATTGCGCCAGCCGAGATTACGCCTAATCAAGTAGCAGAAATCGAAGCGATCGCACATACTCTATTAAATAGCCTAGAAGTAGTGGGAATTTTTGGAATTGAGCTATTTCTCAGGGCTGATGGCAAAGTTTTGGTCAATGAAATCGCACCCCGTACCCACAATTCTGGGCATTTTTCTCTTGACGCTTGCGAAACTTCTCAGTTTGAGCAACACCTCAGAGCAGTTTGTGGTCTACCTTTAGGGAATCCAGCTTTGCAGTGCGCTGGTGCTGTGATGGTCAACCTGCTGGGGTATGAAAATTCTCACAGCGACTACCAAAGCCAGCGTCAACAAATAGCGGAGATTCCCCAGGCGCACGTTCACTGGTATGGAAAGACAGAATCACGTCCTGGGCGAAAGTTGGGACATGTCACTGTTTTGCTGGATAATCAGCATAGAGAATCGGCAAGTGCGTATGCCCTTGGCGTTGGCGCAGCCATCGCCCACACCATAGAATCTATCTGGTATCCCAAGTAAATTGATCAGAAACTTTCGATATTGAACACACAACATCTTTTGAAAAGCTATAATGAGTGAGTTGCACTACGACGTTGGTGACTGCCATCAAGTTTTTTGATCTATGCCTTTAATGACAAGGGAGTCAACTGTTCTCGTGGCAGTATACCGGGCATGTACCCGGAAACTTTAAACGAGGAATTTAGGTTCCCACCTGGATAAACCCAGGTCATAAACTTAGGTAAAACGGCGTCGCGGTGAACTTAAAATTATTAGCTCCCAAAGTCAGTTAGAACTTGGGAGCTTTAATTATTTAAATCAGTTTAAAATAAGCAAACTGACAGTAAAGATTGTTATGTTTTTGGGAAACCTAGATACTGAGGTTTCAAGAATTAAGCCCTATGGTCAGCATTCCCGGATATCACGTTAGCAAAGAACTCTACAACGGTTCTCGAACCTTGGTTTATCGCGCTAATCGAGAAACTGACCAAAAATCTGTGGTGATTAAGCTAATGAAAACCGCTTATCCCAGTTTCAGCGAATTGGTACAGTTTCGCAACCAGTTTACCATCGCCAAAAATTTGAATCTACCTGGAATCATCCAAACATACAGTCTGGAACCCTATCAGAATGGCTATGTGTTAGTGATGGAAGACTTTGGAGGAATTTCCTTGAAGGAATGGGGAGTGAGGGGAAGGGTAGAATCTCTGATGGAGTTTTTACAAGTAGCGATCGCTCTGTGTAATGCATTAGATATTTTAATTCGTTATCGGATCATTCACAAAGATATTAAACCCGCCAATATTTTAATTCATCCAGAAACTAAAGAAGTTAAGTTAATTGACTTTAGTATTGCATCTCTGTTGCCACGAGAAACTCAAATCCTCATGAGTCCTAATGTACTAGAAGGGACACTCGGCTATTTGTCTCCAGAGCAAACTGGACGGATGAATCGGGGAATTGATTACCGGACTGATTTTTATTCTCTGGGTGTAACTTTTTACGAATTACTAACAGGGCAATTACCATTTCAATCGCACGACCCGATGGAATTGATACATTGTCATATTGCCAAACTTCCGTCTTTAGTGCATGAGATTAATCCGCAAATTGCGCCTGTACTCTCATCTATTGTGAGCAAATTGATGGCGAAAAATGCCGAAGACCGCTATCAGAGTGCATTTGGGCTGAAATATGATTTAGAAAATTGTTTGGCTCAACTCAAGGAGACAGGGAAAATTGTAAGTTTCTCAATTGCTCAACGGGATGTGTGCGATCGCTTTATTATCCCAGAAAAACTCTATGGTCGTGAGCATGAAGTTGAAACTCTGCTCAAAGCTTTTGACCGCGTTACCAACAACCAAACAGAATTAATGCTGGTGGCTGGTTTTTCTGGTATTGGTAAAACTGCTTTAGTTAACGAGGTTCATAAACCTATTGTCCGGCAACGGGGCTACTTCATCAAAGGCAAATTTGACCAATTTAATCGGAATATTCCCTTCTCCGCTTTTGTGCAGGCATTTCGAGACTTAATGGGACAATTACTGAGTGAAAGTGATGTCCAATTGTCAACTTGGAAAAATAAAATTTTACAAGTGCTGGGCGATCAAGGGCAAGTCATTCTTGAGGTAATTCCTGAACTAGAACAAATTATTGGTCAACAACCACCTGCAACGGAACTTTCACCAAGCGCAGCCCAGAATCGCTTTAATTTACTCTTCCAAAAGTTTATTCAGATATTCACCACAAAAGAACATCCATTAGTAATTTTTCTCGATGATTTGCAGTGGGCTGATTCTGCATCACTCAAATTGATGCAGTTGTTGATGAGTGATTCAGGAAGTGGAGCTTTACTTTTAATTGGGGCTTATCGAGATAATGAAGTATCTACAGCGCATCAGTTGATGTTGACTTTAGCGGAGATTCGCAAAGCCAATGCGACAATTCACACCATTACTTTAGCTCCGTTAAGTAAAGCTAGTTTAAATCAATTGCTGGTTGATACCTTGAGTTGTTCAGATAAAATTGCCCAACCCCTAACTAAACTCGTCTATCAAAAAACTCAAGGAAATCCATTTTTTGCAACGCATTTTCTCAAAGTATTATATGAAGACGGACTGATTAGTTTTAATTTTGCTCAAGGTTACTGGCAATGTGATATTGCTGCTGTGAAGGCACTTGCCCTTACCGATGATGTTGTAGAATTCCTAGCGTTACAGTTGCAAAAGTTGCCAACAGCAACGCAAAATGTGTTGAAATTAGCTGCGTGTATTGGCAACCAGTTTGATTTGCTAACCTTAGCAATTGTTTCTGAACAATCGGAAACCGAAACGGCAGCATCTTTATGGAAAGCTTTGCAGGAAGGATTAATTTTACCTACTACTGAAGTTTATAAATTCTTTCAATATAGTGATCATGATTCTGACTCAAACCCATTAAATTGCAATTTCCAAGTCCCCATCTACAAATTTTTACATGACCGAGTGCAACAAGCGGCTCACTCTCTAATTCCAGATGAAGAGAAACAATTTACCCATCTTAAAATTGGTCAATTACTCTTGCAAAATACCTCTGAGTCACAGCAAGAGGAGCGAATTTTTGAGATTGTCAGTCAGTTAAATCGGGGAATATTGCTAATTACCCAATCGGCTGAACGTCAACAATTAGCTCAGTTAAATCTGAATGCTGGTCGAAAAGCGAAAGAAGCTACCGCTTATGGTGCAGCAATTCATTACTTCTATTCTGGAATTCAGCTGCTAATAATTAATAGTTGGGAAATCGTTTACGAATTGACTCGAAGTTTATACGAAGAAGCTGCCGAAGCTGCTTTTCTCAATAATGAATTTGAGCAGATGGAATCTCTTATCCAGGTGGTCATCGAACAAACAACCACCTTACTAGATAGAGTGAAAGTTTATGAAGTTCAACTCCAAGCTTATCAGGTGCGGAATCAATCATTCAAAGCGATCGCAATTGGGCGTGAACTTCTCGCTCAACTTGGGGTAACATTACCTGAATCAGTCACACCTCCAGACATTCAGCAATCTGTAGTCAACACGCTCTCCACCTTGGCTGGCAGAAGTATTCAGGGCTTAGTTGATTTGCCATTGATGAATGATCCCAAAGCTTTAGTTGCTTTGCGGATTATGGCTAGCATCGCTCCCGCCATCCATCAGGCTGCGCCTTATCTGTTCCCAATTATTGCCTGTGAAGAGGTGAATTTATCTCTTAAATACGGCAATGCACCACTTTCTGCACCAGGGTATGCAGATTTTGGAATTGTACTTAATATTTGTAACCAACTGGAGTCAGGCTCAGAATTTGGCCAGCTAGCTTTAATGCTTGTGGATAGATTTCAAGCAAAATCTGTTCAAAGCATGACTATATTTAAAGTGGCTGCATTGAATCAATGTAATAAACAACATGTTCGCACCTCAATTAGTTTATTACAGGAATCCCATAGTTTTGGATTAGAGACAGGCGATTTTTTTCATGTGCTAGCATCGATGATTTTCAAGTTATTCTATGTCTATTTAAGTGGCACAGAAGTTTTAGAAGTTTTGCTAGCAAATATCAAAGCTTACGAGTCTAATTTTGCCAAAAATCAGCGCTTATTAAATTGGTCTAGTATAGTCTGTCAAAGTATTAACAATTTAACTGCATATAGCGACAATCCAGAATGCATTTTTGGTGAATATTGTCAAGAAGAACAACTCTTATCTGCGCTCATTAAAGAGAACGACGAATTAACACTCCATATATTTTTCTTAAGTAAGTTAACACTCAGCTATCTATTTGAGAACTTTCCGGCGGCAGTTGAGAATGCAAATCAGGGAGAGCAATACCTCAACGGTGCAGCAGGAATGCTATCTGTGCCTGTTTTCTACTACTATGATTCTTTGTCTCGGCTAGCTGCCTATCCAACGGCTGAACCATCTCAACAAGAGCAATTACTCTTAAAGGTTGGCGAAAATCAAGAAAAATTGCAGTTTCGAGCCAACTTCGCACCGATGAATTTCCAGCACAAATTTGATTTGGTGGAAGCAGAACGGCATCGAGTTTTGGGCGAAAAAATAGCAGCAATAGAATTATACGATCGCGCCATAACTCTAGCTAAAGAAAACCAATATATCCAAGAAGAAGCCCTAAGCAATGAACTAGCTGCCAAGTTCTACCTCGACTGGGGCAAACAAAAAATCGCCCAAGTTTATATGCAAGAAGCTTATTACTGCTATGCTCGTTGGGGCGCTAAAGCCAAAACTGAGGATTTAGAAAAACGCTATCCTCAACTCCTGGCTCCCATCTTACAAGGGCAGCATCATCGCTTTCAACTGAGTTCAACCGTCGATGCATCATCGTTTCCACATCAAACCATCCACACAAACCTTTCTAGCAGCAGTATTTCGGAAGCCCTCGATTTTGCCACCATCTTTAAAGCCGCACAAGTTCTTTCCAGTGAAATTCAATTAGAGCAATTACTGACTAAACTTTTGCAAGTAGTAATGGAAAATGCTGGGGCACAAAAAGCTGCATTACTCGTACTCCAACAGGGTGATTTAGTGGTTGAAGCTGTAGCCACTATCAATGAAGGAGTCACTCTGGTATCTGTACCATTGTCAATTAGCGAAGGCATTCCCATTACACTCGTTAACTTTGTCAAACGCAGCTTAAAAACTGTTGTGCTGGATGATGCAACAGCACAAACTGATTTTATTGCCGATTCATATTTTATGCAGCAACAACCTAAGAGTGTGTTGTGTACGCCAATGTTAAATCAGGGTAAACTTATTGGGCTGCTATATCTAGAAAATCCCCTGACAATTGGTGCATTTACAAGCGATCGCACTGAAGTAATCCAACTGCTATGCGCTCAAGCTGCCATCTCTCTAGAAAATGCCCGTCTTTATCAAGAATCTCAAAATTATGCCCAACAGTTAGAGCGATCGCTACAAGAACTTGAGCATACCCAATTACAAATGGTGCAAAATGAAAAAATGGCAACCTTGGGTAATTTGGTTGCTGGGGTAGCACATGAAATTAACAATCCGATTGGATTTCTCAAAGGCAGCCTTAACAATGCCAAAGAGTATACTCAAGACTTACTTGCTCATATCCAATGCTACCAACAACATTATCCCAATCCAGCGATCGCAGTCATTGAGCATGGCGAAGAAATTGACCTAGAATTCCTGACTGAAGACTTACCAAAGCTAGTAGACTCGATGAAGGTGGCTTCAGAAAGGATCAAAGATATTAGCATCAGTCTTCGCACCTTCTCCAGAGCCGATACAACCGAAAAAGTTGCTTGTAACCTCCATGAAGGGATTGAGAGTACTCTATTGATTTTGAAGTATCGCCTCAAAGCTAACGAAAAACGTCCAGCGATCGAAGTCATCACCGAATACGGTAAATTACCGCCTGTTAAGTGCTTTTTAGGACAGTTAAATCAAGTATTTATGAACATCCTCGCTAACGCAATCGATGTCCTAGATACTTCCTGCGAGGGGCTTTCATTTGCCCAAGTGCAAGCTAATCATCACCAAATACTGATTCACACCGAAGTATCAAGCGAACAAAATATGGTGGTAATTCGCATCAAAGATAACGGTCAGGGGATGCCAGAGGAGATTAGATCGCGGATCTTCGACCACCTATTTACAACAAAAGAAGTTGGGAAAGGAACAGGATTAGGGTTAGCGATCGCTCGTCAAATTGTTGAGGAAACCCATGATGGACGGTTGAGTTGCAATTCTGTGCTTGGCGAAGGAACAGAATTTGTCATTGAGATTCCAGTATCTTAACTAATTTGCGATTTTTCTCTCAATGCATAACGCTTCTAATTTTTCGGTAATCTGGAGGACAGGAATAGCATAATTCTACTAAATCTGTATAACTTGATTCTAAATCAGGTATCGTTCAGAGTTAAAATGACACAATTGCCTTAAATTGTGGTTAAAACTACAAAAAATTGTTAAAACAACTAACTAATACCGTATTTCCAGCCTCGGTCTTCCGACTAGAGAGTGGTTTAACTTTTATTCATCAAGAAATTCCCACTACTCCTGTAGTTGTGGCGGATGTTTGGGTGCGTGCTGGAGCCAGCTTAGAGCCAAAACCGTGGTTTGGCATGGCGCACTTTTTAGAACACATGATTTTTAAAGGTACGGCAACCCTTCCCCCTGGAATGTTCGATTCCAAAGTTGAAAACCGGGGTGGCGTAAGTAATGCGGCGACAAGCTATGATTATGCTCATTATTCACTCACCACAGCTGCCCCTTATTTAAAAGATACTCTACCCTACTTGGGAGAACTACTACTCAATGCGGCAATTCCAGAAGATGAATTTAGCCGAGAACGGGATGTAGTGCTAGAAGAAATTCGCTCTTGTCAAGACGATTCCGACTGGATAGGATTTCAAGCTCTAATTCAAAGCATCTATCCGCATCACCCTTACGGGCGTTCGGTGTTGGGTACTGAGCAAGAACTGATGCAGCAGTCGCCAGAAGCAATGCGCTGTTTTCATCACGCCCACTATCAGCCGGAAAACATGACGGTGGTAATTGCTGGGGGTATAGCCCAGCAACCAGCTTGGGAAATGGTAAATCATTCATTTGCTGATTTTGCCGAACGTTCGAATTGTCCGCAGTTTGAGAAAGTGGCAAAGCCAGCGATCGCCGGAATTCATCGTCAAGAATTGTGTTTACCACGCATAGAGCAAGCGCGATTGTTGATGGCGTGGCTAGTACCCGGAGTAGAAGATATCCGCACAGGCTATGGTTTAGATTTATTGTCAGTGTTATTGGCAGAAGGGCGGACTTCGCGTTTAGTGCGTGATTTACGAGAAGAGTTGCAATTGGTACAGGGAATTTGCAGTAGTTTTTCTCTACAACGGGAATCGAGTTTATTTACAATTACTGCTTGGTTAGAACCAGAAAATTTGGAGGAAGTTGAGTCTTTAATTTGCGCTCATTTGGATGATTTGCAAACTAAAGGAATTAGCGAACAGGAACTTGCTCGGACACGCAGGTTGCTATGTAACGAGTATGCGTTTTCTACCGAAACGCCAAATCAACTTACAGGGCTTTATGGATATTACAATACCATTGCCCAAGCTGAATTAGCAGTGACATATCCCCAGCAGATTCAGTCATTTGGTGCCCAAGAATTGCAAAAATTAGCTAAACAGTATCTATCACCCCAGAATTACGCGGTTACTGTACTTAAACCGTGTTAGTTATTGGAAATGGGGCATGGGGCATTGGGAATTGGGCATTGGGCAAATGACAAAGGACAAATGACAAATGACAAATGACAAAGGACAAAGGACAACCTTGCTGCAAAAATCGCCCATCCATCGCACCGTATTGAACAATGGCATTGTCGTGCTGGTGGCAGAAAATCCGGCTGCGGACATTATTGCAGCGCGAATTTTTGTGCGTGCCGGTAGTTGTAACGAAAACCGGGAGCAAGCAGGGTTGGCACATTTGCTCTCAGCAGTAATGACAAAAGGATGTGATGGACTTTCTAGCTTGGAAATTGCAGAAAAAGTCGAGTCTGTAGGGGCGAGTTTGAGTGCCGATGCTGGCACTGATTATTTTTTGCTATCTTTCAAAACGGTAACATCTGATTTTGGGGAAATTTTAACATTGGCAGGCCAGATTTTGCGATCGCCGACTTTTCCCGAAACTCAAGTGGAACTAGAACGGCGTTTAGCACTCCAGGATATTCGTTCGCAAAAAGAGCAACCATTCAATGTCGCCTTTGAACAAATGCGGCAGGTAATGTACCAAAATCATCCCTACTCCATGTCAGTGCTAGGAGATGAAACCACGATGAGTTGCTTAACTCGTGCAGATTTAGTAGAGTATCACGAAACTTATTTCCGTCCAGATAATGTAGTAATTAGTATTGCTGGTAGAGTTACACCCACAGATGCAGCAGCATTGGTGGAAGAAGTTTTTGCTGATTGGCAAGCGCCAGCCCAGGCACTACCAATACTGAATTTACCTGAGATTAAGGTAGAACCGCAGGTAAGACTAAAGCCAATACAGACACAACAATCAATCGTGATGCTGGGGTATTTGGGAACATCAGTGAATTCTGTTGACTACGCCGCCTTGAAGTTGCTGTGTACTTATTTAGGAAATGGGCTTTCTAGTCGCTTGTTTGTCGAATTGAGGGAAAAACGCGGTTTAGCTTATGAAGTATCCGCCTTTTACTCCACAAGGCTATTTCCAGCTTCGTTTGTAGTTTACATGGGTACAGCACCAGAAAATACCAGCATTGCCCTAGAAGGATTGCGTGCAGAAGTAGATTTGTTGTGTACCACCGAAGTATCCGAAAGCGCACTCCAAGCTGCGAAAAACAAGATCCTGGGGCAATACGCCTTGGGTAAACAAACGAACGGGCAAATTGCTCAGATATACGGTTGGTATGAAATTTTGGGCTTAGGAATTGATTTTGACACCAAGTTCCAAGAATTGATTGCGGCGGTGAGTGCCAAAGATGCCATCGCTTCAGCTTGTAAATATTTAAAAGAGCCTTACTTGTCTTTAGTTGGTCAAGAAGAAGCAATTAATCGAGCGAGCGCGTAACTGAGAATGTGCCGCAACGAAGGCCCTCGGAGATATTGTAAAATACAGCAGCTGTTTTTTAAACCAAGCGGCTGTACCATTAGCATGAGAATATTCTGGGAGTAAATTCCATGCAACGCAGCCTGACAGCAAGTATTTTGAGTTACTTAAAATTACTATATCCAACTGTAAATCGCTGTAAAATGGAAAAACGGCAAAAGGGTTGGCGGCCAAAGAGGTCTAAATCTTTATCAGCCATTGAAATACTCTTGTTTTCCGCTACGCCTCTGCTCATTGCCTCAACGACTCTAGTATCAATAGCAGCGCCACAAAAAATTGCCCAAGTAAATCCTCAAGATAGTATTAACCGTCCTAGCCTGAAAGTTGGTAGCCAAGGCGAACGCGTATCTGAACTTCAGGCAGCTCTAAAACTTTTGGGTTTTTATTCTGGTGCAGTAGATGGTATTTATAGTGAGAATACAGCTAGTGCTGTTTCCCGGTTTAAACAAGCAGCTGGCTTGAATCCAGATGGCGTTGTTGATGCCAGCACTTGGCAACGACTTTTTCCTAATCAACCAGTAGCAGCATCAACCGCCCCTTCATCTCAGCCAAGATTTAACTCAGCTACAAATTTTCCTGTTCCAACTCAGGCTAGTAATCTCACCAACGTTGCAAATCCTAACCCCAATCCTCCGAGACAAGCTGTAACACAAGTTCCGACTAGACCAAAACCAAAACCTACTACTCCAAAAAAAGCTGTAACCCAAGTTCCGACCAACCCTGAACCAAGACCTGCTACTCCCAGAAAAACTCCGACTTCTAGCACTAAGAAAACGCCGCCGCATACTACATCCACTACTCGAACTCAGTCAAACACAACTACAAAACGAACTCCTGGTATTCAATACACCTCAGAAGGTTTGCCAATTTTGCGTATAGGATTACGTGGTTCTGAAGTTGTTAAGTTGCAACAACAACTGAAAAAGCTTGGTTTCTTGAAAGGTGATGCCGATGGAGACTTTGGCGAGACAACCGAAGCAGCAGTGAAAGCTGCACAAAAGCGCTATGGTTTAGAAGCTGATGGCGTAGTTGGTGGCTCGACTTGGGAGGTTCTTTTGCGGCGTTAGGCATAGGATGAGCATAGCCAGCGTCTGCTTTGCGTGTAACCAAAAGCGCGGACGAAATGCTCCGAAGTTCTGAGAACCTATTTCTTTTTTGGAAATTCCCAAGTTACAGAGGTTTTTCAATTTCAATAAACCTCTGTAGGGGTTTTGCGCTTCAAAGCATTTTTGATGAATTTAACTAAATCACCGTAAGTTCTCCACTTAAATTGTACTCAGGTCGGTGTGGGTAGTTCACTGTGGTACATCCTGCAATACGATAAAGATATACCGATTAGAAGTATCTCTCTTGCCAGCACTGAAAAATTACATTGATTTTAGGCTGATAAAAGATGATGGCAACTTTAGGAGTCAAATACAACAACACTCGATCGTGTTACAAATCGCAACTGGCAATAGTGAAATTAATTAAACTTACTGCTAAATCCTCTAAAAAAACTTATGCAACACTTTTTATTAACTTGGCTCGGTACTGCGGTGGCGTTATTCATTACAGCTAATATCGTTCCGGGATTCTTTATCAAGAATTTTGTGACTGCCTTAATCGCTGCCTTTGTAATTGGTCTAGTTAATGCATTTATTAGACCAATTTTACAGATTTTGACGTTTCCGATTACCTTGCTCACCTTTGGTTTATTTACATTGGTGATTAACGCCTTAGCCCTTTGGCTGGCAAGTATCCTAACTCCTGGTTCTGGTTTTGAGATTCAGGGCTTTTTACCTGCTTTGTTAGGTTCAATTGTGTTAGCAATTGTTTCTAGCATAATTAACTATTTTTTGAGAGTTGTTGACTAGAAAAATTAGGGAACTTTTGTGATACTAATATTTTAAGCTTGGGCAACAGCAAGAGTTACCGCTCCTAGTTGCCCTTGCATTTTGAAAATTTGTTTAGGAACTAAAAACTTCACCCGCAATTCCTCTATGTTTGTAAAGGGGAAAACAGTCAATGATGTGATTTGAGAGGCTGCAAGAATAGCAGCTGCCTCTGCTACGCTAGGCGTACCTACTTTATCGTCGGTAATTGTGGCAGGGTTGGGGACACGGACAGAGCGAAGAATTTCCGCAGAAAAGGTTTTTAGGGGCAAATTGCGGAGACGACAAAGTTTGACTAAGCCAACTTCCGAGGCTTTAGTGTCAATGGTAGCAATACCTGCGATCGCACTTGGAAAAAGTTGATTTTCTCGAAATACTTGCTCAATTGCTAGATCGATCAACTCCCATGATGTTCCCCGTTTACAACCGATTCCTACCCATAAAATCTGTTGCACTTGGTGTATTTCCTTACTCAATTCGTCAGGGTTTGGTTTACTCCAACAGCCAACCAAATAAATCTCCCACCGTTAGCCTCAACTCACTTGCAAAATCTGGCACTGGAAGTAAAGCTTCTAGTTCATCGAACATGACTGGCTGTTGATTGCGAATGTATACAAATACCGTTTGCTCTTCTGGATCGATCAACCAACCCATTTGTGTTTCATAATTCAAGCAATGTAAAATATTTTTTGTAACTTTCGTTTGTCTTTGGTCAGGTGATAGAATTTCGATAGTCCAATCGGGAGCTGCTTGGAATACGTTGGCAACTTCACCATTTTCATCACGAGGAATTCTTTGCCAAGTAAATACAGAAACATCTGGAACTATTGACCTTCCACCAAAAGTACACCGCAGTTCTGGAAAAGCACGAGCAATTCGTTTGGGCTTGACTGTTAAGTTGACAGTGCTAACCATTTCACCTTGAATTATACTGTGCTTTCCCTGTGGCATAGGTTTTTGAATAATTTGACCATTGATATATTCACTAGCGGGCTTCGTTTCTGGTAGCTTTAGAAACTCTGCCAAAGTTATGCTTTTTGATGGTGTTCGTACCATAAGCGATCGCCTCCAGTCCAGCAATTCTAATTAAAAAACCGCAAAGTACACAAAGCACAAATCAGCTTAACTCTTACTCTGCGTACCTTAGCGTTACCTTAGCGTACCTTTGCGTTAAAAAAATATTACATCCTCTCCAATACCTGAATTCCCAATAAAGATAATCCCAACTTCAGAGTTCTAGCAGTCAAATCACACAGAATCAAACGGGATGTGCGCTGTGGTTCCTCCGCCTCTAACACCTGAACTCCCTGATTGCGATCGTAAAACTGATTAAACTTTTTACTCAGTTCGTACAAATACTCACATAAACGATTGGGAAGCAAGTCTTGCTCTACACTACTAATAACTTCATCCAGTTGAAGTAAATATTTTGCCAGCGCTAATTCTGTTTCATGCTCCAACAAAACAGCATTGTTTCCCAACTCCTTAAAGTTAATATCACCCTTGCGGCTAATCCCTTGAATCCGCGCATAAGCGTACAACATATAGGGCGCAGTGTTACCTTTAAAATCCAGCATTTTGTCGTAGCTGAAGATGTAGTTACTAGTACGATTTTGGCTTAAGTCTGCATACTTAACTGCGCTGATTCCAACTACTCTAGCAACTTCATTAATGAATTCTTCACTTTCTTGGCGTTCTTCTTCTTGTAATCTAGTGTTTAGGTCAGTATGGGCACGAGAAACAGCTTCATCTAATAAATCCCGCAAACGCACACTGTCCCCAAAACGAGTTTTGATTCTTTTACCATCTTCTCCTAACACCAACCCAAAGGGAACATGCACTAATTCCACATCATCAGGAATCCATCCAGCTTTACGTGCCACCTGAAAAAATTGGGCAAAGTGGTTTCCTTGTCCAGCATCTGTTACATAAATTATCCGCTTTGCTTGATCCTGCTGAATTCGGTAGCGCAGAGATGCTAAATCTGTTGTGGCGTAGTTATAGCCACCATCTGATTTCTGCACAATTAAGGGTAAAGGTTCACCTTCTCTATTTGTAAACCCTTCTAGAAAAACGCATTTTGCCCCTTGATTTTCTACCAGTAATCCAGATTTTTCTAAATCTTCCACAACTCCTGGTAGTAAGGAATTATAAAAAGATTCGCCGCGTTCAGTTAACTTGATATCCAGCAACTCATAAATTACTTGAAACTCCCGCCGCGACTGTTCGCACAATAGTTTCCAAGCATGGAGTGTATCTTCGGCACCTGCTTGTAATCTGACGACTTCTTGGCGTGCTGTTTCTTGAAAAGCTTCATCGGCATCAAAGCGCAATTTGGCTTTGCGATAAAAAGAGACTAAATCACCAATATCTAAAGCATTAGCGGTGGTAAGCGCGTCTGGGTAAACTTCCCGCAGATAGGCTATTAACATTCCAAACTGCGTACCCCAATCACCTACATGATTTAACCGCAGTACATCATGTCCTTGAAATTCTAAAATTCGGGCGATGGAATCACCAATAATCGTCGAACGCAAGTGTCCGACGTGCATTTCTTTAGCAATATTGGGACTGGAAAAATCCACAATTTCCCGCTTTGGCGTTTGCGCGGCTGGAACTCCCAGCCTGGGATCGGCTTGAATCGCGTTTAGTTGTGCTTCTAAATATGCTGTTTTCAGTTTGAGATTGATAAATCCTGGACCAGCGATTTCTGGCGGTTCGCAGATTTCGGATACATCTAGTTTCTCAACGATCGCACCTGCGATCGCTCTTGGTTGCTTTCCTAACTTTTTACTTAGGGATAAAGCCACATTCGCCTGATAATCGCCAAATTTAGGATTACTAGCAGGAACCAAAATTGGATCTACTCCAGCAAATTCAGCGCCGAAAGCCGCGATTAAAGCCTGCTCTACCTGAGCTTTTAGTTTTTCTTGTGTAGCGTTCATATATAGATTTTATCTGTGAAAGGGGGAATGTAGCTCTGGAAAAGCTTGATTATTTTAACCTTAAAAGATATTCATCAAGTCTAAGCAAAGACTGTCATTTTAAAGTACAACCCCCTCAAATTGTCTCCCATTCTTGGCATAACTTCTAGATTCTGATTATACCGAAGTCGATTTTGACAGACTACTAGTACCGCAAGGCGGAAATCAAAAGTCAAAAGTCAAAAGTCACGCATAATTGTATTCCAAGCTTCTTGCACCATTTGAAATGGTATGTTTACTTCCGCGCCCGCTGTACTAGTTAATCAAGTCAACGAAAGTGTAGTACGTAGTAAACACTTTAGTGCTTAAAACAAAGACTAAACTTATTTACCCAGGTTTCATTGATTTGATAGATTACTACGTTTCCCAACGTAAGTACGGAGATCAACTCTATTTGTATAGCAGCGTATTAATTGAGGCAAGGCTTAGTTGATACGGATGGCAGCGCACCATTGCTTATCTACCTCATTTAAATGAAAATTCCTATAGATTAAGCTTTTAGCTTTTCACTATATAAATCCCATATCTTATTTTCATAAAAAGTATAAATTTTTAATTAAGTTTCAATCATGTATAAGTTTAATTGCTAAGTGTTAATAGCAGTGTAATACCAAATCATAAGTGGATTTTCTCAGTAGAAATACTTTAGATAAAGAGCTATTTAAATATACTAGCAAAAGTAAATAAACAGATTGACGTTGCAGAAGTATAGCTGTTAGAAGTAAGAGACAACTGAAGACAGATAACTGCTCAAAAAGCATTATCTAAATTGTTTTTCCTACTTAATGGCTCATAATATGAAACCTAACTTATTCACAGCCTTGATTGCTGCTACAGCTACCTTAACCGGATTAATTTCTAAAGTAGAAACTGCATCTGCTGCTGATTTTAATTGGAATAGCTCTTGGACTCAAACAACTATATATAATAAGTCTCAAACTGGTTTTAACGACACTCCTTTCCAACAATTTGTCCAAGCAGAAAGTGTTGCACTTCCAAACAGCGGACAATTTAAATTAGACCCCAATAAATTAAACCTAAAATACGACCACGATGTTTCTGTTTACTTTATCAATGAGGGCGCAGGTTATAGAAACCAGTTAGCCTTTGAATCTACAGGAACTACTAATAAGTCTGGGCTGCTTTTTAATGATATTTCCTGTCAAGGAAATGGATGTGTTAGTGGTGACTGGGGTGGTAATGCAGGGCAAACGCATCTAAATATAGTACACATATACTAAAGAGTCTAAGAAAGGTA